>JABDQX010000351.1 GCA_013042035.1 Gammaproteobacteria bacterium | reverse complement strand
GGCGAGCGTAGTGTATCATAACGCCTGTTCGTGTTTTACATTCATAGTCTCCTTACCATCCGTCAATTATTCTTTATGTTGTCCGTAGTGCGTGGGCGCCTCTTGTGGGTGTCCTGGGAAGACCCCGAAAACGATACCAATAAGGGTATCCACGGGGAAAGTGCTCCCGACTACGCCCGAACAAAAATTGATAGATGGCAAGCGCGCTCGCACCTCTACAAGCGGTAAAAAATGCCAGAGATAACGCAATCATTGGAGATCATCCGGCGTGGGACCTCCGAAATCCTCCTCGAACCCGATCTCGCCGCCAAACTGAAATATAACCGTCCGTTGCGTATCAAGGCGGGCTTCGATCCAACGGCCCCCGACCTGCATCTGGGCCACACGGTCCTTATCAATAAGCTGCGCCAGTTCCAGGATCTCGGCCACCATATTCTGTTTCTGATCGGGGATTTTACCGGCATGATCGGTGACCCGACAGGCAAGAATATTACCCGCAAACCTCTCGATCGGGAGGCCGTCCGGAGCAACGCCCGGAGCTATGAAAGCCAGATCTTCAAGATCCTGGATCCGGCCAAGACCGAGATCTGCTTCAATTCCAAATGGATGGACAAAATGAGCGCGGCTGACGTCATGAAGCTCGCCGCCCGGCATACCGTGGCCCGAATGCTGGAACGGGATGATTTCGAGAAACGCTATCGCTCGGAGCAGCCCATTGCCATCCATGAATTTTTATACCCTCTGATCCAGGGATACGATTCGGTGGCCCTCGATGCGGACGTGGAACTCGGTGGTACGGATCAAAAATTCAATATGCTGGTGGGCAGGCAACTGCAAACCGGTTTTGGCCGGGAACCCCAGGTCGTGATTACCTTGCCAATCCTGGAAGGACTGAGTGGGGTTGAGAAAATGTCGAAAACCCTGGACAACTATATCGGCATCCACGAAGAACCGGTCGAGATGTTCGGAAAGATCATGTCCATCTCCGACGAATTGATGTGGCGCTATTTCGAACTCCTGAGCTTTCGCCCACTGCCCGAAATCGAAAAACTGCGGGCCGACGTGGTGGCGGGGGCCAATCCCAGGGACAGCAAGATACTGCTTGCCGAGGAGATCGTCGCGCGCTTCCACGATACGCTGGCCGCGCGCCGGGCACACGAGGATTTTATCGCCAGATTCCAGCGCGGCGCGATTCCGGACGACATGCCGGAACGAAAACTTGCGGCCTCGGCCGGGGCGGGTATACCCATCGCCAATCTGCTCAAGGATGCCGGTCTGACAGGTACTACCTCGGAGGCGCTTCGCATGATAAAGCAAGGTGCCGTGCGCATGGATGGGGAAAGAATCAGCGACAAATCCTTGGTGGTTCCCGCGGGTACAACCCATGTTTTTCAGGTAGGAAAGCGACGGTTTGCGAGAGTCTTGGTTGATTGATGAGCCGAAGGTTCTGTTTGGCCATGTCGATTCCGAAATCACCGCGTTATCGTCACGGTGCTCTTACTAAGACCGCGAAAACTAAAGCGAGAGATTCTCATGGTATTACAGTCAGATACACTGCTAACCATCTCGCTTTAGTTTTTGCGTAGTTAATATAAACGCGGAGCGAAATGATGCAATTTAGCGAAAAATGGTTGCGAGAGTGGGTCAACCCACCGATTTCCACCGACCAATTGATTGCACAGTTGACCGGTGCGGGTTTGGAAGTCGATTCCGTCCAGCCGGTTGCACCGGCGCTGGCGGGTGTCGTGGTAGGCAGCGTACTGTCCGTTGCGCGGCACCCCGATGCCGATAGGCTGACTGTATGCTCCGTCGATGTCGGGGCGCAGGCGCCCCTTGGCGTGGTGTGTGGCGCTGCCAATGTGCGCGAAAATCTTCGAGTGCCGGTGGCGACTGTCGGGGCGCGGCTTGCCGACGGCAGCAAGATGAAGCGATCGAAGATCCGGGGCCGGGAATCCCTGGGCATGTTGTGTTCGGCCCGGGAACTGGGACTCGCCGAGTCCGCGGATGGTCTGATGGAACTGCCGGCCGATGCCCCGGTGGGGGAAAATTTGTCGGACTATCTCGCCTTGGATGATCAGGCCATCGAGATCGATCTCACACCCAACCGAGGCGATTGCCTGAGTATCGCCGGTATCGCCCGGGAGGTGGGCGTTCTCAATCGCTGCCCGGTGTCGAAGCCGGATATGCCCGAGATCGAAGCGGCCATCCCCGATGAGTTTCCGGTAAAACTGACCTCTCCCACGGATTGCCCGCGTTATGTGGGGCGTGTTATCCGGGACATCGACCCCGACGCACAAACCCCGGTCTGGATGCGCGAGCGGCTACGGCGAAGCGGCGTGCGCAGTATCGGCCCGGTGGTGGATGTCACCAATTATGTCATGCTCGAACTTGGGCAGCCCATGCATGCCTTCGATCTGGATACGCTGGAGGACACTATCGAAGTGCGGCGGGCAGGCCGGGATGAGAGCTTGCTTTTGCTGGGAGGGACGCGGGTAACGCTGCATCCGGATACGCTCGTTATCGCCGATGCCCACCGCCCGATAGCACTGGCCGGCATCATGGGGGGAGAAGAGACCTCGGTCACCCGGGCGACCCGCCATATCTTTTTGGAGAGCGCCTTTTTCACGCCCAAGGCGCTCGCCGGTCAGGCCCGCCGTTATACACTGCATACCGATTCTTCTCACCGGTTCGAACGAGGGGTCGACTGGGCGCTTCAACGCACTGCCACGGAACGCGCCACGGCGTTATTGGTGGCGATTGTCGGTGGTAAACCGGGACCGATTATCGAAGCGGTCTCTTTGGACGATATCCCTAAACCAACCTCGGTGCAGCTACGGGAGTCCAGGCTGCAGCGCCTACTCGGAATCTCCTTCGCGGCGGATACGGTATCCGATGTGTTGATGCGCCTTGGCATGGCGGCGGTTTCCGATGGTATTGGGGCCGACAGTGGCACCGGGAATGAGGCTGCGGATAACACGTGGCGCGTAACGCCACCGAGCTTTCGCTTCGATATCGCCCTGGAGGCGGATCTCATCGAAGAGGTTGTTCGCGTTACGGGTTACGATGGCATCCCCGCCAGACGTCCCATCCTGCCACTGGCACCCCACAAGGTGAGTGATGCCACGGTATCGCTCGCCAGAATGCGTCAGGTACTGGTGGAGCGAGGC
>JABDQX010000350.1 GCA_013042035.1 Gammaproteobacteria bacterium | reverse complement strand
CCCTCGGACCTTCCACGTGACGCAACGCCCGGTGAACGAGGTGCGTGGGCAGAGCGGTTGGCGGCAGGTTACCTGTGCGATAAAGGCATGGAAATGCTTGCAAAGAACTACCGTTGCAAATTTGGTGAAATTGATCTCATCATGAATCAGGGTACAACCATTGTCTTTGTCGAGGTTCGGTTTCGTCGCAATTTCCGTTTCGGGACTGGAACCGAAAGCGTCGATCATCGCAAGAAGCGACGGATAGTCATGGTCGCGCAGCATTATCTGCGGCAACATCCTCTGCTTCGTGATAAACCATGTCGCTTCGATATCGTGTCTATCTCGTTACCTCACTCGTTACCCAATGAGGAAAGTGGTATACAGTGGATACCGGCTGCCTTCGATGCACATGGATGATTTTGCCATAACCCCTTAGAAATAAACTCCTAAGATAGGTACAGTACCGTGAGACCAAAGTTTCCCAAAATATTTTTAAAAAAATGCTCCAGAACAATATGCTTTCTGTGCGTCTTTTTACCTGTTTTTTCATCCCTGCAGGGGTGTGGCGTTGCCGTTGTTGGCGCTGGTATGGCCACGGGGGCAACCATGGTCCACGATCGGCGAACAGCCGGGACGTTTGTCGATGATCAGGTTATAGAATTAAAGGCGCTCAATAATCTGCGTACCGACGAGGACCTCTGGAGACAGAGCCATATTAGTCCCATATCTTTCAATAATATAGTGCTTCTTGCCGGGGAGGTGCCCAATGATTTCCTGCGCGAGCGAGCCGAGGGGCTTATTAAGCAGATCTCGGACATTCGACATATCTATAATGAGCTTGCCGTGTCGGCACCGAGCTCCGCGCTGTCCCGAACCAGTGATTCATGGGTTACCGGAAAGGTCAAGGCAAGTCTGGCCACTGACAAAAGCATTGATGCCACGCGGATAAAAGTTGTCACTGCAAGAGGCATTGTCTATTTGATGGGGTTGGTAACCCGGCAGGAGGCGGATCTCGCAACCGAGGTTGCACGTCGCGTCGGGGGTGTGCAACGGGTAATCAAGTTGTTTGAATATATTTAGCGAGGTAAAAACAAATGATTGAGGATGTAAAATCCGACGCACAAGTGCGAATGAAAAAAAGCCTTGAGATGCTTGCGGGCGCATTTCGCAAGATACGCACGGGCCGGGCTCACACCAATTTGCTCGACCACGTTATGGTGCCGTACTACGGCAGCGACACCCCCTTGAATCAAGTTGCCAGTGTCGCGGTCGGTGACCATCGAACCCTTACGGTAACCCCTTGGGATACGAAGATCGTACCTGCGGTAGAAAAGGCAATCATGAATTCGGATCTTGGATTGAATCCGATTACCGCGGGGAATGTCATGCGGATTCCGTTGCCGCCACTGACCGAAGAGCGCCGTCGGGATATGACGCGTACCGTGCGCCAGGAAGCCGAGGCCGCGCGGGTTGCCATTCGCAATATTCGGCGGGATGCCAACCACACCCTGAAGATACTGGTCAAGGAGAAAACAATCACGGAAGATGATGAACGACATGCCGAAGAACACGTACAAAAACTCACCGATAAATCCATTAAGGAAATCGACGAATTACTCCGTCTCAAGGAATCCGATCTCATGGAGATATGATTCCGCTGTGGTAACTTAGGTGATTTCTGCTTTTTTAATGATGCTGTTTTTGAACAGGATTCTCTCGGGATTGTAGTCAGCCGCAATGAATTCGGAAAAAGCCGCGCACGGAATTATGACCACCGGTTCCCATGGCTCGCCAACCCATCCAAGGATTCCCCGTCATGTCGCCATCATCATGGACGGAAATGGGCGCTGGGCGATGCGTCGGCATCTTCCTCGTATCGCGGGCCACCGTGCGGGGATCGATTCCGTCCGGCGTGTTGTGCGGGTGTGTGGCGAAAAGGGCATCAGGGCACTTACCTTGTTTGCGTTCAGCAGCGAAAACTGGCAAAGACCGCGCGAGGAAGTCGGTCTGCTCATGAACCTGTTTATGTCTGCCATGGAGCAGGAAGCAAAAAAACTCCATCAGCATAATGTGCGCCTGCGAGTCATTGGTGATCGAAGGCCCTTTAGCGCCGAACTCCAGCGGACCATGGACAAATCCGAGCGTATGACTTGCGATAATACCGGGCTGACTCTGGTCATTGCCGCCAATTATGGGGGGCGCTGGGATCTCGCTCAGGCGCTACGGGCCATGGCGCATCGCGTAGCCGAGGGAACGTTACGGCCGGAAGATATCGAGCCGGATATGATGGGACCGTACCTTTGTTTGCATGATCTGCCGGAACCGGACCTTTTCATACGGACCAGTGGAGAGAAGCGAATCAGCAATTTTCTCCTATGGCAAATAGCTTATACGGAACTCTATTTTACGGATACCCTGTGGCCGGATTTCGATCGCGAAGCCTTCGAAACAGCGCTGTCTTCCTACGCATCCCGCCAAAGACGTTTCGGAAAAACCGGCGAGCAGGTGAGCCCGAGAAACCTTCACGACCGTGATGGAAAATAGCAAACCTAATGAGCATCATCGCCGTGCGCGGCACTAATCTGCTCCAACGAATCGTAACGGCCGCGCTGCTGGCGCCGCTTGTGGTGTGGGGTATATTGGTACTGTCCACCCGGTATTTTTCCCTGGTTCTCGGCGCGGTGGTTCTGGTCGGCGCCTGGGAGTGGGCCGGGCTTGTGGGCTGGAACCGTTGGGCTTCACGCGCGGCGTATTCCCTCGGTACGGCTGTATTGTTATATGCGGCATCCCAATGGTACGCCTTTCCCACGCACGGATGGTTGTTTCTATCTACTGCGGCGTTGGTATGGTGGTGCGTGGCGCTGGACTGGATAGTGCGATTCGAGCAGGGAATAGCCATTGAGCCGCTGGCATCGCCGGTGGCGCGTACCCTGATTGGATGGACCGTCCTGTTACCTTTCTGGGGTGCACTGGTCGCTGTTCACCAATATGCCGATAGTGGCGCTAACAATGGCATCAATAGTGGCCCTGTCCTCGTTATCCTATTGATGATACTTATCTGGGGAGCGGATAGTGGCGCGTATTTCGTTGGCCGGCGCTTCGGCAAGCGGCGTTTGAGCCCGAGAACGAGTCCGGGAAAGTCATGGGAGGGCGTGGCCGGTGGATTGTTGGTCGCGGTTCTCGTCTCGGTGATTGCGGTTTTTTTCGCCGAATTACCCTTGGAACAGGGGATAATCCTTGTTGCCTTGTCTTTCGGCACCGTCATGCTATCCATTTTAGGGGATATCACGGAAAGCCTGTTCAAACGGCGGATCGGTATAAAAGATAGTGGACAAATATTGCCGGGGCATGGTGGCATGCTCGATCGGATCGATAGCCTGACGGCCGCGGCGCCATTTTTTGCATTGGTGGTGTATGCGACGGATTTGAAGAATTACTTCGGAGCAACATTACCTTGATTGGCGTTACCATACTCGGTTCCACCGGAACCATTGGAGTAAACACCCTGGATGTCATCGCGCGCAACCGCGACAGATGCCGGGTGGTCGCCCTGGGCGCCAATGTAAACGACCAGCGTATGGCGGAACAATGCGCGAAATGGCGACCGGAAGTCGCGGTGATGGCCGACCCGGACGCAGCCGAGCGGTTACGGGCAAGGCTCCGTGCGGACGGCGTCGATGTCGAGGTGCTATCCGGCGAGGCAGGTCTTACGCGGATCGCCACGCGCCACGACGTGGATACGGTGATGGCCGCCATTGTCGGCGCCGCGGGTCTTGTTCCGACGCTTGCCGCCGTTCGGGCGGGTAAGCGTGTGCTGCTTGCCAGCAAGGAAGTACTCGTTATGTCGGGCAAGCTTTTCATGGATGCCACCCGCGAGAGCCGGGCCGAATTACTCCCCATCGACAGCGAACACAACGCCATTTTCCAATGCATGCCCCCCGGCTATTTACCCGGTTCTTCCCGGGAGACATCCCCACAAACTGATTCACCCGATGGCACGATACTGGACGGCGCCGGGATACGGCGCATCTTGTTGACAGCCTCCGGTGGCCCTTTCCGAAAGCTTCCCACCGAAGCATTCGATAGCGTAACCCCTGAAC
>JABDQX010000349.1 GCA_013042035.1 Gammaproteobacteria bacterium | reverse complement strand
CTACGGTATGAGTAGGAATGGATAGCTTATAGTGGGGAATTGATAGTGGAAGAAGGGGCACTGCAGAGTAAACCGTTACCATCCTTTAGCTTCAGATTCTTAACAAACGGCTCGAAATCACGATCCGAATAAAGCAGAGGAATGTTATTTTCGATGCAGTAGGTAGCAATGATGCTGTCAATCGTTTTCCTGATTGTGATTCCCTTTTTCCTTAGCACCCTGTAATTCCGGGCGGATTTGATGGCCAGCTCAATGCTGCAAAGTGGTACAAGCTCAAGCTCTTCCAGCAGTGATTTTGCAATAAGGTAGTCTTTGTCAGACTTGAATCCTTGCAGCAACTCCGCAAGTATCAGGTCGCCGACCATAATGACGGTGTTAGATAGACAGTATTCGAGCCAGTGGGTTTGGTTTGTCTCTTTTCCATTGAAGAAATCCACCCAAACACTGGTATCGACCAGGATCATCCATCTGCTCTCATTGCATCAAGATCGCCGTTCCAGGTAAGTTTTCCTTTATAATCCTTGATTCTTTCCTGGTTTTTTAGCCTGATGAGTGTCTTGAGACCCAGTTCAACAGTGTCTTTCTTTGTTTTGAGTCCTGTTAGTTTTATTGCCTCACGCATCAACTGGTTGTCAATTACAATATTGGTTCTCATTGTAGTTTCCAAATGTGTATGATTCTTTGTAAGTGTACACGCTAATCGGGTAAGGTGAAATCTATTCTATGGCATCTCCTACAGCGCTAACATCGGCTGTTTCAAGTACGGTAACCGCCGAAACACCGGCTATCGAGGCCCGGAACCTATGCCGCGCCTTCCATGAGGGTGGGCTCAACGTCACGGTGCTCAAGGGAATCAATCTTGCAATAAGTCCCGGCGAGCGGGTGGCTATTGTCGGATCATCCGGCTCCGGAAAGAGTACACTGCTGCATCTGCTGGGAGGGCTCGATACACCCACCGAAGGAGAGGTTCGGATAACCGGTAACTCACTGTTTCAATTGAGTGAAAAAAAGCGAGGACTCCTTCGCAATCAGGCACTGGGCTTTGTCTACCAGTTCCATCATCTGCTTGCCGAATTCACGGCATTGGAAAACGTAGCCATGCCGTTATTGATCCGGGGTCTGTCATCGACGGCGGCTCTGGAAACGGCGCGGCGGATGCTGACCCGCGTGGGGCTTGCCGAGCGAATCGGCCACAAACCGGGTGAATTGTCCGGTGGCGAGCGCCAGCGGGCGGCGGTCGCCCGGGCACTGGTCACCACGCCACGCTGTGTGTTGGCCGACGAACCCACCGGCAATCTGGATCGGCGTACCGCTGAACAGGTCTACGGCTTGATGTTGGAACTCAATCAGGAGAACAACACCAGTCTGGTGGTGGTCACCCACGACACGCATCTGGCGGGACGAATGGATCGGGTGTTGCAGTTGGTGGATGGGGTGATTTCCGAGTAATCGCTTGTGGCGGTTATCCGAGCCTGTTTGGTTAAAGTGATATCGGCTGCAAAAGCGGTAGAATCGGCCCCTGTTTCCCGCAAATTCTCGGCCAATAGTTCACTATTGACCTCCAATTTGCGAAAAAATGGCCTCGATTCCCCACTTTTTCGCTACGATACCCTTTAACCAAACAGGCTCTCAAAAATAACAAATAATTTTGCGAAGCAAAATTATTTGGTTAAGCAAAATTCTTCGCAAAGTAAAATTATGTGGACCACCAAACTTATCAGTCATCTGAAAAGTGACCAATATCAGGTCATCAATGATTCCAAAACACCCTCCGGCCGCGTGCACGTAGGATCGCTCCGGGGTGTGCTCATTCACGATGCCGTCTATCGGGAGCTGAAAAATCAGAATCTCCCTGGTATCTATATCTACGGTGTCGACGATTACGACCCCATGGACGGTCTGCCCGCCGATGCGCCCGAGAGCGTGCGCGTACACATGGGCAAACCGCTTTGTAATGTGCCAGCTCCCGAGGGTTCCTCGGCCACCGACATGGCCGATCATTACATCTCGGAATTCATGGATGTCTTCCACGAACTCAATGTCGACGCCCAAATCTACCGAATGCGGGATGTCTATCGCGGCGGGCTTTTCAACGAGGCCATCGACACCATCTTGCGCAATGCCCACAAGGTCCGCGCCATCTATGAGGATATCAGCGGCGCGAAGCGCCCGGATCACTGGCATCCCTTTCAGGTTGTCTGTGAAAACTGCGGCAAGATCGGCACCACGGAGGTCTCCGGCTTCGATGGCGGGAAGGTACGTTATCACTGCAAACCGAACCTGGTGAAATGGGCGACAGGATGCGATTATAAAGGCGAGATCTCTCCGTTCGATGGCAAAGGGAAACTTCCCTGGAAACTCGAATGGGCCACCAAGTGGCATGAATTCGGGATCACCCTGGAGGGCGCGGGGAAGGACCACTGCACAAAGGGTGGATCCCGTGATGTCGCCGGGCGAATTGTCAGGGAGATCTTCGGGCGGGAACCGCCCACCAATATCCCCTATGAATTCTTTTTGGTCGAGGGGGCGAAGATGAGTTCATCCAAGGGGGTGGGTTCCTCGGCCCGGGATATGGCGGACTTTCTGCCTCCCGAGATCCTGCGCTTTCTCATGGTAAAGACCGACCCGAAAAAGGCCGTCAACTTTTCCACGGATGGCGCGTATATGTTGAAGACCTTCAATGAGCACGACCGCCTGCTGGATCAGCTTACCCAGGGAAGTGTCACCGATGATCAGGCAGCTCTCCTGCGGGCCGCGGAACAGGATGCATCGGTACCTGCCTATATCCCGGTTTCTTTCCAACTGATTACATCGCTGCTGCAAATCCCCCATGTGGACCTATACGATACCGTCCAATCGAGAATGGGCCGCGAACTCACGGAAAAAGAAAACCATCATCTGAAAGCACGGATAGCCGCCGCCACCTATTGGCTGGCCAATATCGCCCCGGAAGACGACAAATTCGAGATCCAGGAAACCGTCCCGGCGATCGCAGGGACGAACTCGCCGGCTCAACAGTATTTTATTGTTGCGCTGCACAATCGGCTGTTGTCGGTGGAATGGCAGGAAGACTCTCTACAAACCAGCATCTTCGATGCGGCCCGCCTGACGCCATTACCCGCCAAACAGGCTTTCGAGGCTATCTACCGATTATTTCTCGCCAAGGAAAACGGCCCCCGAGCCGGTGCGTTGCTCTCCTATCTGGAACGGGACTTCGTGATGGAGCGTCTGAATACGGCGACCTATTCGGCCATTGATTTCATCAAGTCGGTGGGAATCTCACGGGATGCGTTTATTCAACAGCTCGAAACACAGAAGGTTGCAGTATCCATTAAAGAAATCGTGCCGGAGATCTATACGTCCGGCGCTTCGGAAATGCCTTTCAGCGACTGGCGCGATGATGCAAAGGGGACAGAAGGGATTTGCGCGCTTAAAATTGTCTTGGAAGACAAACATCGCCTGTCCGCCACCCGGGTGATTCTTTTGATGCCTGTAAGAAACGAGGGTGTCGATGAAAAGGGCATTGAGGCGGTTCGGAGTGAGTTCGAAGAAAAGATCGCGGCGTTTTGTGGAGAGATTGCCGGAAAGGGGGTGGATGTGCCGGTC
>JABDQX010000070.1 GCA_013042035.1 Gammaproteobacteria bacterium | reverse complement strand
TTTTTGCCTCGCTGAACGCTTAAAATAAGGTGGAACGTGGCACTAGGGGATAACACCCGAGATAGCGGAGTTATCCGTCAATTTCGGATCGCAGATCAACCATGACCCTGCCGACAGACTCATCGCGGCAACTTCGATCCTCATGAACGCGCTCATCGTGACGGCCGATCGGAACCTGCGAAAGACGGCAATACTCGAAACAATTTGGTAACTTCCAATGCATATCTATTACGAAAAAGACACCGATCCCACGCTCATCAACAACCGCAAGGTGGCCATCATCGGTTACGGTTCCCAGGGACACGCCCATGCCAATAATCTGCGTGACTCCGGTGTCGACGTGGTGGTGGGCCTGCGGCCGGGATCGACATCCGAACCCAAAGTCACCCAAGACGGGCCGCGCGTGGCATCGGTAACCGATGCTGTCCGGGAAGCGGATCTCGTCATGATGCTGGCCCCGGACGAACACCACGCGGCCATCTATCGGGAGGTTGTGGCGCCCAATATCAAAAAGGGCGCGGCCATTGCATTCGCCCATGGCTTCAATATCCACTTTGGCCAGATCGAACCACGCCCGGATCTCGATGTCATCATGATAGCCCCCAAGGGCATCGGTCCCCAGGTGCGCGCCACCTATATAGCGGGCGGCGGCGTGCCTTCATTGGTCGCGGTTCATCAGGATGCATCGGGACAGGCGCTTGCCATTGCTCTCTCTTACGCCGCCGCCCTCGGCACGGGTCGGACCGGCATCATCGAGACCACCTTTCGGGAAGAGACGGAGACCGATCTGTTCGGGGAGCAGGCGGTGCTCTGCGGTGGGGTCAGCGCGCTCGCACAGGCGGGTTTCGAGACGCTGGTGGAGGCCGGTTACACCCCGGAAGTGGCCTATTTCGAATGCATGCACGAACTCAAACTGATCGTGGATCTCCTCTACAAAGGCGGTATATCCAGGATGCGCGAGGCCATCTCAAACACCGCCGAATACGGCGACATCACGCGCGGCCCCCGGGTTATCGACGACAGGGTGCGCGGCGAGATGAAGCGCATACTTGGGGAGATCCAAAACGGCGCCTTTGCCCGTGAGTTCATCATGGAGAACCAAACCGGGAAACCCGTCATGAAGGCCGTGGCGCGTTTGACTCGCGAGCATCCCATGGAACAGGTTGGCGCGCGCCTGCGCGGGATGATGCCGTGGATTGAGGAGTGATTGATATGAAAATAGCTCATCAAAAATGCTTCGCGGTGTTATTTTTCATATTGAAATACACATTCATCACCTGCTTACTATTCTTCGTGTTAGACCAGTGGATAGATCAAGAACTATCGGCATTAATGAAAATGTCGATCGAACCTGGCAAGGAATTGGGCAAAAGCATCAATTCATTTATCTTGATTGTTACAGCCAATGGTTTGCTGCTTGCTGGCGCAATATCTGGGTATTTTCAATTTTCATTTAAAAACTCCAATCGAAGAGGAGGAGGCGATTTAGCACTTCACAAATTTATAGGCCATTTAACCACAGGATTAAATCTTCTAATCATTGGTGTGCTAATGCTGGTCGCATACCATTGCCTAAGCCTGTATTTTCCAGACTCAGGCCTCATTGATGATGGTTTTTCCTATGTGCTGCTTGCACTATATGCGGCTATGATTTTTTACGATCTTTATGATGCCTGGAGCCTTGAATAACGCAGCAAGGCGGGCTCAATGACCCACCACAATCACCAACAATCGCCGAGGTCCATGGGCGCCGAGCTGCATGGTCTGTTCGATATCGGCGGTTCGGGACGGGCCGGTGATGAAGTTGACGGTACGCGGCCAGCTCGGAAAGGCCGCTCTGATCCGTGTCCATACCTCCTCCATGTAAGAAACGAGCTGATCGGCGCGAACAACCACGATGTGATCCTCCGGCAGGAAATTAAGCGTAGTGGGGGTATGCTCGCCGGAGCAAAGCACCAGAGTGCCGCTCTCGGCAACCGCCGCGAAGGCCCCCGTGACGCTCACCCTATCCGTGTCCGTGGCCACCCCGTGGTGCAAGGTTATCCCCTTGGGCCACGGGATGTTCGTCACGATGGTGTCGCGAGTCGTGACGAGCCGGTAGGGAAGTCCGTGCCGATCGAGATGTTGGATGATGACCTTGGGTACTTCGGCAAGCTTCGGTACGCGCACCACCTCGCCCGCTACCGCGGTCAGTTTGGCCACGAAACGATCCCACGGATCTTTTTCCGGGATGGCTGGCCGAATGGCCTTCGGCGATGAGGCAAACCGCACCGCCAATGCCTCCCGAATGGGCAATGGCGTGGTGCTGTTATCCCACCCCAGGGACTCGCGCACGCGGGAGAGAATGGCAACGCGCGCATCGCTCATGGTTTTTTCTCCTCATGGTGTTCTTTATATTGCTTCCACTGATCCTGAAATGTCTTTCCCCGAGGTATCGGGAGATCCCGCGATCCGGTCCAGCCCCCGAGGAAAGGCAAGGACCGAAGCCGCCCGCGCTGTCCTCCGAGAGCATCCAAAACCCTTGCGCTGAACGCCGCGAAACGGGCGTAGAGCCGGGGATGCCCGGCCACGAAGGCGAGGCTTCGTCCGACCCAACGAATGGCGCGTGGCGTGTCTTTGTGTTGCCAGGCGTCGATACGGAGCTGGCGGAGCAGCTCCGGCAGGGGAATATTCATGGGGCAAACCGTTTGACAACGCCCATTGAGCGTACAGGCCTGGGGTAGGTGCCGGGTCTTTTTCCGCCCCAGGAGAAGCGGCGTCAACACGGCGCCCATGGGGCCCGGATAGACCCAGCCATAGGCATGACCGCCGATGGCGCCATAGACGGGGCAATAGTTGAGGCAGGCACCGCAGCGAATGCAGTGGAGTATCTCCCGGTATGGCGTGCCGAGTATCTCGGAGCGCCCGTTATCGATGAGCACCACGTGGTATTCCTCGGGTCCGTCCCTATCCGCCAGGTGGCGGGGACCGGTTGAAAAGGTGGTGTAACTCGTCATTTCCTGACCGGTGGCGCTTCGTCCCAGAAGACGCAGCAAGGTGGTGGCGTCGGCCAGGGTCGGCACCACCTTCTCGATACTGGAGATGACGATGTGGACACG
>JABDQX010000343.1 GCA_013042035.1 Gammaproteobacteria bacterium | reverse complement strand
CCCCAGGCGCGAGCCCCCAGTAGAAGCGAAGCGAGCCCCCAGTGAAGCCCATCTCCAGATCAAGCGCGCGAACTTCGAGCAATGGCCTCTTCTTGAAACAACCATTCCAAAGGGATTAGATTGATGCTGTGAGTCCCCAGCCACCTAGCACCCACGCTCGACCCCAGTTACCCCTATAGAAGCAAAATCACCCCAGCAAAAATTCCCTGCAATCCTTCTTGGCCAGCAATAGGGCCACATTGTGATAGACCTCGGAAAATCTCGGATTGATCTTTATCGCCTCGCCAAGGTGGTGTTTCACTTCCAGGGTATTTTCACCGGATCCCAGGAGCAGCAATGCCAGATTGTGGTGCGCCTCGGCGAATGCCGGGTTGGATTCCAGGGCGCCTCTGAAATATCCGATGGCCCTTTCGGGGTCGTTGAATTTGTCCACGCACAAAAGGGCCAGATCGTAGTAGGCCTCGGCATATTGGGGATTGAGAAAAATAGCCTTTTCGTAATTTTCCTCGGCAGCCTTGGGATCGCCTTCTTCGACGGACAGGAAGGCCGACAGGGTGTGAAACTCCGCAGTTTCAGGATCCAATTCCAACATGTCGAGGGATTCCCTGGCTCTGATTAAATAGGATTCTTCCCGATATTTTTCCGCCTGTTCTTCCTGGATTTCTTCCACTTGTGCCGGTGAAATTTCTTCCTGTATGTCCTCAATCAACTCTTCTTCGACCCGAGCTTCGACTGTTTGCTCCTCGGCTATCTGTTCTTCGGCCACCGGTGCGGCTTCCGCTCCAATGTCATCGGGCGTTTCTTGGTCTACATCTTCGGTCTCTTCCGATTCCGGTTCCGCTTCTGTTTCGGCTTCGACGCCCTCTTCCACCTTGGCGCCGTTTCCTTCCAGGATATATTGCCGGATATAAAACTTTGCCAGACCGATAACATCCTTTTCCTCCTCGATAAGGCCTTCCAGTATGAATTCCCTTCCTTCGAAGTCGGGCTTCAATATCTCCAGTCTGTCGAGCATTTCCGATTGGACAACCGCCATGGCGCGCGTCAATTTGTCCAGTTCCTCCCCTATGTTTTCATCGTGCCGTATTCTTGCCATGGCATGGATCCGGCTTTTTCCCAGCTCGTCTATTCTGGCGGGAGAAACCAGCCGCAATGCCACATCAAGGGCTTCGCGCGCCTGATTCTGCTCTTTCGCCCTCAGATAGTTCTCCACCAGTGATACGTGGTATTCCATCTTGTCCGGGCTGATGCTAATACACTCTTTCAGGGCCTGTATTGCCTCGTCCCATCTGGTGGCGGCAATGGAAACCTCGGCCAGTAGACACGAGGTACTCTCCGCATCCCTTTTCTTGCCCGATAAGGTTTTTTTGGCCAACCGCTGGGCGATCTTGAGTTCATCGATGGACTTGTCGAATTCCCGTAACTCGAAATGCTTCCTGCCAAAACCCTGGTGCTTGCGATAACGGTATTGATTTATCCAGATGGTGATCGCGAACGCGATAAGGACAATAACGGCCACCGACAGGGCGACCAGAAACATGACCTGCTGGGGGTTGTTTTTTATGTAGTCGAGTATGAGAGCGAGCATGGTTTGTTATTCCTTATCCGAACAATCCCGCAAAAACAAGGCCGATGGCCACATAAATAGCGGCCTCCAACGCACCGATGGCAATATTTCTTTGCTTGCCGACTTCTTCCCCTACATTGATTCCCGGCAGCAGCACCAGACGCGCGGCGATGGATATGAGGGTTTGTGCCAGAAACATGCCAACGGCCACCAACGCCCACACCAGAAGGGAATAAAGCACATTGTCATTGGCATAGATGACGATGCCGGAGCTTGCCGTAACGGCAAGTCCAACGCCGATCCTGTGTCCGGCGAAGCGCACGGCAAGCGCAATGTTCTCGGTGGCGATCTCCTGCTGGAGCGAATTGCCGGGATGGCGCCTTGCAAACACCAGGGTGCGATAACCGGTGGCGAGGTACAGGATAATCTGCGCAATCACGTAC
>JABDQX010000330.1 GCA_013042035.1 Gammaproteobacteria bacterium | reverse complement strand
ATACTACCGAGCCGTACCCCTCCGATGCGGCGGTTTTGCATAAATTAGCGGCCGAACAATGGGTAAAACCGGTGCGCTTTCGAGAGACTATCGAACGGATCTATCACGATGGCGTGCGAATCTTCGTGGAAGTCGGCGCGGGTAATTCCCTTACTGCATTCGTCGATAATACACTGAAGGGGAAACCGCATCTGGCGGTGCCCACCTCGGTTCAGGGAAGATCGGCCCTGGAACAATTCCAACACCTGTTGGGTACCCTGTTTATCCATGGCATCCCGGTACGATTCGATGCCATGTACGAACATCGCCCGATTGTCACGGCCGAGCCGGAACCGGCAAAGGACACCCGTCATGAGGTGACCCTGACAACTTTGTTACCCAAAATAAGCATCGATGCCGAGGCCGTGGCGGATATCCGGGAGGCGCTGTTCGCAACATTGTCGGCAATCGAGATCCCGGTCGCCAAAGGAACCATGGCGGGACGGCAAGAACGGGATGCCGCCATGCCGTCCGTGGAACCTCGTTCACAAACCACGCGCCATGCCACTTCCGACACTGCTGGCGATGCCCGGCTTCGGGAGGAGATTCTATTTGGCCACTATCGGCTTATGCGGGAATTCTTGGAAAGCCAGTCGCATGTGGCGGAATTGTTTGGTCTTTTATCGCCGGAATCCAAACAAGAATGACTATACCTCGAACGGGCCGATCAATGGTTCTAGCAGTTAAAGCGCCCAGTGGTATTGGAGATTATGCTTACCATTAGCAACGATATCCTCACCGGTGAAGTCGCGCCTTCCGATACCGATCCCGCCATCGATAACTGGCTCGATACCCACTATATCGCCGTGGGTTCTCCAGCGCGGACTCGTGGGCAACTCCTTGTCTACCTTTGCGGATCCTTCGGTATCCCTTCGCGGTTGCGCCTGATTGTTCATCTGGCCGCCCGGCTCGGGTACCATGCCATTGGCCTGAGCTATCCCAATTCGTGGACTGTTGCCGCCTTGTGCCGACGGAGCAACGACCCGGATTGTCACGAAAAGGCGCGGCTCGCCATCATCCGGGGTGCCATAAATTCCCAACTGGTCGAGGTTGGTCCGGCCAATTCCATTGAGAACCGATTGACGAGGCTGCTTGGGTTCCTGAGTGAGCGGCAGGGGGAGCAGGGTTGGGATATGTTCCTGGATAGTGGCGTTGTGCGCTGGGCCACCATTACCGTTACCGGCCACTCTCAAGGTGGCGGACACGCGGCCCTCATCGGTAAGCATTACACCGTTGCCCGTGTCGTGATGTTGGGTGCCCCGGCAGACCACGTAAGGGGAGAAAATACACCGGCCACGTGGCTGGGTAAGCCTGGTCTGACACCGGCGGATCGATACTACGGATTTGCCCATGCCAGGGACCAGGGATTCGATAATATGCACCGGTCCTGGGAATCCCTTGGGATGATGAAGTATGGACCAAGCGTAAATATCGATGAAGAGCCTCCCCCCTACCGGAAAGCACGGTGCCTGATTACGGATACGACACGGGTTATTGGGGCACTGTGCCATGCAAGCGTGGCGGTGGATGGCGCTACGCCGAGATTGGCCGATGGCCATCCGCTTTTCGAACCGGTCTGGCGTTACTTGCTTCTATAACGCCACAGCATCGACAGCGATTGCGTGTCACGGGAAATTGTCACAAAATAGCGGCGATTTTTTTACGCAAAGCAGAAAATAGATTGATTCTCTTAAGAGTAATTTAAATATTTTCTAATAAATTCAATCATCTTAGAAGACATCAGAGAAACACCTAATGGATCTTGAAATCATCAGCCGCCTTCCCGAGAAAAACACCCAACCGATACCGCTACTCTTTGTACATGGCGCATTTTGTGGAGCATGGGTTTGGGATGAGCATGTCCTGCCTTATTTCGCCGAAAAAGGATTTGCGGCCCATGCCGTGAGTTTGCGTGGTCACGGCAAGAGTGAAGGCCATGCCCTGCTTCCTTTGACCGGGGTGGCTGATTATGTGGAAGACCTGACCGAAACGGTCCAGGCCATGGATAAACCACCCATCCTGATTGGGCACTCCATGGGGGGTGTGGTTGTGCAACGATATTTGCAGGACCATACCGTGCCCGGCGCGGTATTATTGGGGGCCGGTCCACCCTACGGAATGATTGCCTCGGCGGCCGTGACATTCGTGCAGAATCCGGTTCTATCCACGCAGGTATCCCTGATGCCCGTACTTCAATTATTCGGAGATAATCCCGTCTTCATGGATATGTCGCGCAGGACATTATTCTCGGACAGGGTGCCCGAGGATGAGGCGCGGCGTTTCTTGCACCGTACGCAGATGGAATCCATGCGTGCAATATTCGATCTGAGCTTGCCTCATCTTCCCCGGAATAAGGGGACACCTCTACTGATCCTTGGCGCGGAAAAAGACTACTTCGTTACCCCGTATATGGTGCATGCTACCGCCAAGGCATATAAAACCGAGGCGGAGATTTTCCCCCATATGGGACATGCGATGATGGTTGAAGCAGGATGGGAAATGGTCGCCGAGCGCATCATAAAATGGATAAACGGCGGCATGCCCGCAAACTTGAGCGTCCCGCCCGCCTGATCATGAAGTTACCGTGCGCGGCACTGGGTTTCCTGACGGTCCTGCCGTTGCCCGGGATGTGTCGCCACACGGAAAAGGATCTCATTCGAAGCGTACCGTTTTTCCCCCTCGTCGGCTTGCTGATCGGGATATCCGCGGCGGGTATTGCCTTTGTGTTGGAGGGTGTTTTCCCGCCCCTTGTACTGGCGGTGCTTCTGGTGGGATGGCTCGCCATGGTGCACGGTGGCCTTCATCTCGATGGACTTGCCGACACCGCCGATGGTTTTTTAAGCCCCCACGGTCGCGAACGGGTCCTTGGGATCATGCGGGACAGCCATATCGGAGCCTTCGGTTGCCTGGTGATTGGCGGTGTTCTCGCCCTCAAGGTTGCGGCGCTTGCCTCTTTGCCGGATGGATATCGCATGGAGGCGATATTGCTCGCGCCACTGGCCGCCCGTTGCATCATGGTGCCAATGCTGGATTTCTTACCGCCGGCTCGCTCGGACGGTTTGGGTCATTTATTTTTCCGACACATTTATCAGGGTGAACACCGCTGGCTATTGGTCTCGGAATCAATCGGGGCCATGATTGTTCTCTTTGGCGCCGCATGGATTCTCGCGGGCGTCGTGGGACTTATTGCCGGCACGGTTGCCATGGCAACGACGGTGTTGTTTGCCTGGTGGTGTTGGAGAAGAATCGGAGGAAGGACCGGCGACACCGTGGGCGCGGCCAGTGAGTTTGCGGAAATGCTGGTGTTGGTGGTGTTTTCCGTGTGACGGTTTCATGAAACGGACAAATGCCGGATTCGATCCGATTCTTTCCCGCCGGTCACTTCCGGTGACCGGCGGAAAATGATTACGATATCGTAATGCGTCGCGGCAATGACTCCCTTGTCTTGTGCAAATGCAAGGTCAGAACACCATCATCCACATGGGCGGTAATGCCTTCCTGATCGATTTTCTTCGATAACCGGAAGGTGCGGGCAAAGTGCCCCACGTTATATTCCGTATAAACGGGTTCCAGACCATCGTAATCCGCCAATGCCACCCGTCCCTCAATGGACAAAATATCCTTTTCCAGGTTGATTTCCAGATTCTCTTTCTCGACCCCAGGCAGATCCATGGTCAATACCAACATCATCTCGGTCTCGTAGATATCCGTATCCGGAACGTAAAAGTGTCCGGGAGATGTCCGCTCACCATTTACTTCCTGTGGTTTTTTCTCCGGCGTCGTCAACTTTTTCTCTTCAGACATGGTAATCACCTCCAGTGATGAATAGCCTTCCGCATGCAATCTTCCCAGCAACCCATTGATTTCTCAATACGGTATCTCTTTGGAAAGCCCGTTAGATATAGAAAAGTTGCATACGGAGTCAAAGCAGTAAATACATCGGGTTTCGATCACGCAACCTGTACCGATCTCGGTTTTTCATGTTCCGCCGGAGATAGATACACCTTTAATATGCCGTTTTTGTATTCGGCCTTGACGCCATCCGGATTGAGATCGGATGGGATTATGATGCTCCGATCGAAACTCTTCGATTTACGTTCGGCACGGTGGACACTTGCGCCCTTTTCATAGGCGGCGTCCCGCTTACCGGCGATTCGGAGTTGATTGCGATGTACCTCAATATGCAAGTCCTCTTTTTTCGCACCGGGCAACTCGGTAACCACCACAAACTGACCGTCTTTCCGGAACACATTGATGGGTGGGAATGTACCCCGGCTGGTGGTTCCCAGTCCGAACCAGTCGCTGAACAGGGAACCCTCTAATTCCCTCTGGAGATTTAGCAAGGTATCCAAAGGATTGGAATATCGAATACGCATGTTGCGGCCCTCCTTTTATCTGTTTGGTTTCGCATACAGCCCGTTTAATCGGATGCGTGAAATCCTATATCAGGGTGGCCGGAGAAGATTTCAAGGGAGGCCCCGGTGCTTCGTTCCGGCTTATTTTGTGAACAGAAAAACCAAGGTGGAACGAGGCACTGGCATGATCCCGGACAAGTTTGCTCCGGTATGGGAGAAGCTTGTGGTTGACAGTTACATATCTACGATTAAAATAGCGGGTTCCGTCTTGCGGGAATAGCTCAGTTGGTAGAGCGCAACCTTGCCAAGGTTGAGGTCGCGGGTTCGAGACCCGTTTCCCGCTCCAACTATCCATCGAAGCGTCGCTGTGGTGACGCTTGCGCTTGCGGGGGGATTCGGCGGCTCTCGCGCAAGGTAGATGCCCGTCCCCGCTTCCTCCGCGTTGACCGTGTAGCCCAAAATATAGGCTGAGTGGCAGAGTGGCTATGCAGCGGCCTGCAAAGCCGTGGACCTCGGTTCGAATCCGGGCTCAGCCTCCATATATCCTTTCAACGCCATCCAACGAAATACAAAAACCCGCTTAAATGCGGGTTTTTTCGTTAAGGCGCAAAAGTCCGCACGGGTCAGGTTCCCTACCGGCTGCTGGAGCATGTCCAGGCGCTCTCCCATGGCGAGTACGCGAGCCCCAATATGGTATAGTCCGCCCAATTGGTTGCTGGCTTTGATTTTCAGGAGATTACTAATGAGTGAGAAATTAGGAATAATCGCGAGGGCAAGCGAATCATTCCATCGTGATTTTGCCAAAGTTCTGGATACCCCCGTCAATGTGCTGGAAAATCTGTGTGCACTTGCCAATACATCACGCGGCATCGTTATCGAGGATACAAAAAAGCTTCTTGAGATCTGGGAAGGAACCAACAAACCTTCTGATGATCTTGAAAGCACACTATCGGTATTGAAACATCTTTTCGACCTCGGAGTGGAGAATGATGCCAGCGCGGAAGACATCATAAAAGAACTCGGTGAATACAGCGAAAAATTCGAGGTAAAGGAAAGCTTCACGGAGCGCGCCGACGTTATCAGGGATTTCATAACACCAGAACCGGATTTCATTCACCGTGCGAAAATCAAACCTTACACCACGGCCGCAAGCCCGGCACTTTATTCCATGAGTTCCGTGGTTGATATCAGGGCGGTATATGATGGAGGGAAGTCCGAGGACTTGCTCGGTTTCATCCCCATGGCTCTGGTGAGACTAATCACAATCAATGATAATGATGAGAAAGTCGAAATTCCCTTTCATTTTCAGGTTACCGAACAAGGACTCGATAGCCTTATAGGCAATTTGAAAACAACCTTGGCTCAACTTAAAGCCGCGAAGAAGGGTGTCATTGATGGAGCAAACCTGCTCGCCCTGGACGATGGAGACAACCGAGATGAGTCATAGTACGTTGCAATTTCCAAGAAGAGCTGTTGCCGGTAGTGAATCAACCGGATTCACCCTGATAGAAATGCTAGCGGCAGCCGGGCTGATGCAAGGCGCCAAGGCTAACCTTTTCAGCACCACGCCGAGTAAATCCATAGAAAACCACTACCATTTTTACTTCCCGCCGGAAGGAGCCCCATCAAGCGAATACGAGACCAGGGACAGTGGTGGATACCAGACCAAGAGTCTTGATGAAATTACCGTCAAATCTCGAGATGTCGTGGATGAAGAGAAGTTATTGGCGGTGACCGCCCGCCACCTGAGAGATGTCAACCATGCCGTGCAGAACCTGACCAAGCATGTTGAGAATATTCTCATAACAATCGAAGAGAGGGAAAAGAATGAGTTCAATCGGTGATATCCTGAAAGAAACACTGTCTCTCACAAGATCGGTTGGACAGTTGGAATCCGTAACAACCAGATTAGCCGACAAAGTCGATGAGCACAGCAACAGGATACTCAAGCTGGAAATGCGCGAAGAGACTCTGAAAAAAGATATGGCCAATACCGCGCTCCAGGCGGTCAGTGAGATGAATGCCCGCATGGTCGATCGAATCACGCAAATCGAATATACGACGGGAATCAAGAAGCTTCCATCCGCGGAGAAGAGCTAGCGATAAAAGGAGCATTTGAGTACCAAATGCCGGGCCATTGGGAGCCGTAATCAATTAAATCAATGCCTCGGGTTACTGATTGCAGAATTGCGTGGTTCGCGGTAGAGGCACGCGCCGCGCTTTGCTGCGTTATCGGTCGGCGCCCACCACCTCTACGATCAGGTCGGCTATACCCGCTTTGATACCATCATCACCGACGC
>JABDQX010000319.1 GCA_013042035.1 Gammaproteobacteria bacterium | reverse complement strand
CTTGACGCGGATCCTGGAGGTGGAGCCCTTCGATGCCTTGATTATGTTCGTGCGCACCAAAACCGCCACCACCGAACTGGCGGAACGATTGGAGAGCCGAGGCTACAGGGCCGCGGCGCTCAACGGCGATATGGTGCAAAAAAACCGGGAGCAGATGATCGATCGCCTCAAACGCGGTTCTCTGGATATACTCGTTGCCACCGATGTCGCCGCCCGGGGCCTGGACGTGGACCGGATCAGTCACGTCATCAACTACGATATCCCCTACGACATCGAGTCCTACATCCACCGCATCGGCCGTACCGGCCGGGCAGGTCGCCTCGGGGAAGCCATCCTGTTTGTTTCGCCCCGGGAGAGGCGGATACTCAGTGCCATCGAAAAGGCGACGCGGCAGAAGATCGATCTCATGGAACTGCCTTCCACCGAGATGGTCAACAATAAACGGATCGCTGATTTCAAACAGAGCATCAGCGATAGCATTGCCTCGGGTGATCTCGATTTCATGCGCAGCCTGCTGGAACAGTACCAACACGAGCACGATGTCTCGACCCTGGAGATTGCCGCGGCGCTTGCCAAGATGTTCATGGGTGACCGGCAGTTGTTGTTAAAGCCCGGAAAAGAGCGGCCCACCCGTTCCAGGGCCGAGCCAGGGCGGCATCGGGAACATGAGCAGGACCGGGAACCTGCCCGGTCGCCAAAAGCCCGCCCACCCAAGCAATCGTCCAGGGAATCACCCAAGCAGTCACCCAGGCAAGCCGCCAAGCGTCCCCCCAAGGGTATGGAGCGATTCCGTATCGAAGTCGGACACCAACATGACGTCAAACCGGGGAATATCGTCGGCGCAATCGCCAATGAGGCAGGGCTGGACGCCCAGGATATCGGTTATATCGATATTCAAACCGAATACAGTCTGGTCGACTTGCCTAAAGGCATGCCCAATGACATATTTCAGGATCTGAGAAGGGCCTGGGTTTGCGGTCAACGCCTGGAATTATCGCGTCTGGAGCCGCTCAAAAAGAAGAAAAAAGGCAAGCGCGAAGCCAAAAAGGCAACGCCTTGATGATCGAAGGTACTGTTTACTTTTCGCGGTCTTAGTATATCGCGAAGCGAACTCATGAGGTAAAAACCATGTCACAAACACGCATTCACCGCATTCTCGAAGAACAAGGTTCTCTCGCCTTCCCTGGCATATACGATACTCTTTCCGCCAAGATCGCCCAGCGGGTCGGTTTCCCCATGGCGTTCGTCTCCGGTTATGCCGTGGCCGCCACCGCCATCGGTCAACCCGATCTCGGCCTGTTGACCCAGACTGAAATCGTCGAACGGGCGCGGGCCATCTGTGGGAGCGTGACGATTCCCATCATCGTCGATGCCGATACCGGCTACGGCAATCCCCTGAATGTCTATCGTACGGTGGAGCAACTCATTGCCGCCGGGGCCGCCGGTTGCTTTCTGGAGGACCAGATGTGGCCCAAGCGCTGCGGCCACATGCGGGGCAAGCGGGTTATTGATCGGCAGGAATATCTCGACAAGGTTCGTGCCGCGGTAGAGGCGCGCGGCGACCGGGATTTCTTCATCGTGGCCCGCACCGATGCCCTGGTGATTGCGGGCATGGACGAAGCCATTGCCCGGGTGACCGGCGCGCGGGAGCTGGGAGCCGATGCCAGTTTCGTCGAGGCTCCGGAATCGCGCGAGCAACTGGCCGAGGTTGGCACCCGGGCGCCCGGCCCCAATGTGGCCAACATGATCGAGGGCGGCAAAACCCCGGTGCTACCGCGCGAGGACCTCGCCGATCTCGGTTTTCAGTTGATCCTCTATCCGCTGGCGGGTCTGTTCGCCGCCGCGCGCACCCTGGAGGATATGTACCGGGAACTCCACACCCAGGGCACTACGCTGGCCAGGGAAGAACGCCTCATGACCTTCCCGGTCTTCAATGATCTGATTGGCGTCGATACACTGTATAAGCGTGCCGAGCGTTTTGGCGCGTGAATTCAATTAAGGTGATTGCCGGAAAAGAATATACCGGATTGCGTCGTATTTTGTTCGTATTCAAGGCGCGGCAACAGGCGCATAGTCGTTCTATGTAACTGTTGACGTAACGCGGAAAACGGGCAAAAGGACAAGCAATCTGGTATGTTATTTGACACAAATCGCCTAAGGATAATCCATGACTACCACTCCAATTGGTGAAAGATTTGCTCGTTTCCTGTCCGGTACCTCGGCCGTTCGATTTGGCGATTTCACGCTAAAGAGCGGAAAAAAATCCAACGTGTTTTTTAATCTTGGCGAGATTTTTGTCGGAAATGAGCTTATCGAGCTAGGGCGCTATTACGCCGAATTCATGAAATCCCATGATCTTCACCAGTGCGACATCCTGTTTGGACCTGCCTACAAAGGCATCAATATAGCCATTGCAACAAGCATTGCTCTGTATCAGGAATACGGCATATTTTCGCCATTTGTCTATAATCGCAAAACCGCGAAGACGCACGCCGAAGGCGGCCTGTTTGTTGGTGCCGATTTGGCTTTGGCGAAGAATGTGGTCGTACTGGATGACGTGATCACCGATGGCGGAACCAAACACGAGGTCATCGATATGTTGTCCGGCTTCCCGGGTCTCGAAATCAGCGCATTTATTGTCGGCGTCGATCGTCAGGAAGTGGATGCCGATGGAAAACCGTGCATTCGCGCATTCGAAGAGGCCGCCGGCATCCCGGTTTATGCACTGACTAACCGCGATGAAGTGTTGAGGTTCAAGGCATAGGCGGTGCGATGATGCATTCCTGGGGTATTGTTAAATGAAATTTCTCGACGTCAAAACCGATTTTGCCTTCAAGAAGGTCTTCGGCAGCGAAGATTCCAAGGATATCCTGCTGAGCTTCCTGAATGCGGTACTGGACTTTGGTCATGGACGCCAACTGACGGATCTGGCCATCGTCGATCCCTATAACGTCCCCCTGCTCAAAGGCATGAAGGATACCTATGTGGATGTCAAAGCCACTCTCGCCGATGGCAGTCGGGTCATCATCGAGATGCAGGTGCTAAATGTAGAGGGATTCGAAAAACGCATTCTGTACAACGCCGCCAAAAACTATGCCGTCCAGTTGAGCGCGGGGGAGAACTACAATCTACTCAATCCCGTGATTGCGTTGACCTTGACGGACTTCGTGATGTTCGAGGACGACAGGTTGCGCCATGATTTCAAATTGCTGGAAAAGCAGGATTTCACGGAATATAGCGACGACATCGAGTTGGTGTTTTTCGAGTTGCCAAAATTTGGCAATGCATTGCATGAACTGGAAACCCCGCAGGATAAGTGGCTCTACTTTATCAAGAATGCGGGGACCTTGGCGCTTGTTCCGGAGAATATGGAAGACGAACTGGCAAAGGCGTTCGCGATTATCAATGAAGCCAACATGACCCAGGACGAACTGGAATTGCAACATAAAAAACGGGACTGGATCTATATTCAGAAAAGCTCGTTGCAACTGGCGCAAAAACAGGGGCTTCAGCGAGGGATCGAGCAAGGCATCCAGCAAGGGCTTGAGCAAGGCATCGAGCAAGGGCTTGAGCAAGGAAGGCAGGGCGAAAAGCAGGAAATCGTTATCAAGGCGCGTCAGGCAGGTCTTGCCGTACCGCTTATCCAAGCAATCACCGGATTGTCGGAAGAGGCGATCGAAGCAATCAATGCCGATGGGAATCAATAGGTGGTGATGTCCTCACTCTTTACCCACCCTTCAAACCTTCACCAGCGATAAAATAAACGCCCACTGTTCCGCCGTCACCGGCATCACCGACAAACGATTTCCCCGCTGAACCAGCGGCATCCCGGCAAGTTCCGGGTATTGCTTCAACTCACGCAGCGCTACGGTGCGCGCCAAGGTGCGCGCAAGTTTCACATCCACCCGATACCAGCGTGGTTTTGCCGGGTCGCTCTTGGGGTCGAAGTGTTTATCCTCCGGATCGAAGGCGGCATCATCCGGATAACCCGCCCGGGCGATTTCCACGATGCCGACGATACCGGGCTCCGCGCAGTTCGAGTGATAAAAAAACGCCAGATCCCCCAGCTTCATTTGGTCGCGCAGCATGTTTCGCGCCTGAAAATTGCGCACCCCATCCCAGGGTTCCCGTTGCCCTGGTCGCTCGGCCAGATCCTGGATGGAAAATTCCGAGGGTTCCGATTTCATCAGCCAGTAGTTCGTCATTTTTTTACAGCCTCTCAGACTTTCCCCGCCATTCCCCCGCCATAATCTTTCATGATCTCGTGGACCGCTTTCATTTGTTTGCTGCTCAATACCGGCGGTGTGCCGATCTGCAGGGCGTGCCAATACTGGGCGGCAAGATTTTCCACCTCGCTCAGCAGCTTCAGCGCTCTTTCCAGGGTGGAGGCGATCACCACCACCCCGTGGTGGGCCATGAGACAGGCGCGGCGGTTTTCCAATGCCGGCAGCACCCGATCCGACAGTTTTTGACTAAGCGGCGGCGCATAGGGCACACAGGGGATATCATCGCCCCCCAGCAGGGTGATCATATAATGGACCGCCGGGATGGCAAGTCCGTGGATCGACAAGGTGGTGCAAAACAGCGAATGGGCATGGATCACGGCCTGCACATCCCGGCGCTCTGCCAGGATATCCCGATGGATGCGCCACTCGCCGGACGGCTTGTGTTTGCCCTTGAAACCACCCTGAAAATCCATCTCCATGATGTCGGCGGGTGTCATGACATCGTAATCGAGCCCGGAGGGGGTGATCAGAAAACCATCACCCGAGCGCGCGCTGACATTGCCGGACGCCCCCTGGTTGAGGCCGAGGCGGTTCATCTTGCGGCAGCTTTCTATGATTTCGCTTCGCGTATCCATTTTTAAATGTTACTCGTGAATGATTGCACCGGCGTCATCGAGTTCCCCGTCCCGCCGGTGGTAATGGTGTTTTTCCATGATGAGACAGCGGGCCGCGTCCAGATCTCTTTTCGCCTGCTCGCGATCCGCGCTGAAAAACAACCGCGCCCGGGTCAGCAGGATATCGGCCTGGAAGAGCGGCATGGGGCCGCGCTCGGCGATCCCCCAGGCCTCATCCAGATCGAACCGGGCACCTGGCATGTCATCCGTCAGCGCCCGGTACCAGGCGCGAGTCAGGAGGCCGTGCGGGAGGTGATCCGCTCGTCCCGCCTCGCGCAAGCCGTCCACGGCTTCTGATATCTTTGCGGTCAGGGCCGACAGCGGTTCGGTGGGTGCCGCATCATTCGGGTAATCGGCGGACAGCACGGCGCGATACAACGCCGCCCGGGCCAGGGTGAGATTTTCCAATGCAATATCAAGGACAGAATCGGAAGGGGTGCGCCATTCAAGCCATTGCATGGCCCGCTCGGTAACATGATCGCAATCGGCGAGCAGGGGGGCGATGTCTTCGGGTCGGGAACGGAGGGCGGATGGGTAGGGTGGAATAGGCGCTTTGCGCCGTATTCCACGCGCCGTGGGTATTCCACGCGCTGTGCCATCAATCCGGCCATCCTCTTTGCGCG
>JABDQX010000313.1 GCA_013042035.1 Gammaproteobacteria bacterium | reverse complement strand
ATCGTATACATTGGGCTAACTAGAGCCTCATCGTATAGATCCTGATAACCGATGGAACCTTCCTCGATATGATTTGTTGCGTAAGCAAATTTACCGCAACGAATCACTTTATACAGAGAAAGGTCCTTACGGAATATTCGCCGGCCAAAATAGCTGGAACTCTCCACCAATCCCTTGTATTTGGTACAAGAAAGGATCGGTAACTGTTTGTTATTCGAACAATGGCCTTTATTTCGTTCGGTAATTGGGCGAGCAATCTCACCGATTCGTGGATAATTCCAGTCAATAGGACAGTCAACCAGATACCGAAAGGCCCGATCATTGTCTCGTGTTGCCTCCGATCGAACGAATTTCGGGAATCGTTGTTTACCTGAAAGCAATCTTTGCACCAATGCTTTGCGTTTTTGCCGATTGGCAGCGATCAAGCGATCCGTCAGGGAGATAGCGCGATCCCACTCAGAAAGTACACCGGCGATTTTCACTTGTTCGGAGATCGTTGGTATACAAACCTTGATGCTCAGGATTTTATCTGGCGCGGTATGTCGTACAGTCGTACCTGTTGCCGTTGCCTTGATCTCTTTGCGCACAGCATGGGAGTTAAGCAAATGCATCAAAAACATTCGATTCGCACATCGCTCTTTATGGATTACCTTTCCGATGCGCTGATTGTGCAAAATCCGCTTACCAGGGATCTGTTTGTCCAATTGCAAAACGGCCGTGTTGCCCAGGATCGCCATGTCCCTTGTAAGATCCGTCATTACGATCAACAGATCACCGTCCCGGAGAATAAATTCATCCGGTATCGGCCCATCGTAATAGGTTATGTTCGGTCCAAAGAAAAGGCCCAAATCTTTATCAAAATTACCAGGAGTCAATAGGATATATTCGGTGGGTCTGTCCACGAAATAACGGCTCGAAAACGGATAGCCGTGCTTGATATCCACGAGATTCGATAAGGGTACGGCAAGCTGGGTATCCACTATTGAAAATCTTTCATTGGATTTTCGGATCCGGCTCGGTCGTGATACCCAATTCCGCCAGCAGCACGGCCATCTCCCCGCGCACCTCTCCCAATTCCTTTTCCAGTTCCCGAATCGTTTGCTGCACCTGAACGATGTCGACCTCCTCCTCTTCCTCAAAGGTATCCACATAGCGCGGTATGCTTAGGTTGTAATCATTTTTGGCAATTTCTTCCAGGGAAACGACCTGGGCGTATTTATCCCGATTTCTGTGCGACCGATAGGTCGTTATGATCTTTTCGATATGTTCATTCGTCAGGGTATTTTGGTTTTTTCCCGATGCATACTCGCGACTTGCATCGATGAACATCACCTCGTTCTTTTTTTCATTGACGCCACCTTTTTCGCGCGTACGATCGAAAATCAAAATGGCAACGGGAATACTGGTAGTCAGAAACAGGTTTGCCGGCAGGCCGATGACAGCATCCAGAAAATTCTCTTCGATGAGCCTGCGGCGGATACGCCCCTCCGCACCGCCCCGGAACAACACCCCATGGGAAACCACCACGACAACGCGCCCCTCCCTTTCGAAGGCAATCTCAATCATATGGCTGATGAAGGCGTAGTCTCCACGGCTCTTGGGCGGAATACCTCGAAAAAAGCGGTTGTAACGGTCGTTCTCGGCCTCACTGTATCCCCACTTGTCCAGAGAGAATGGAGGATTGGCAACCACTACGTTGAACTTCATCAGGCGATCATGTTCCACCAATCCGGGACTGGTCAGTGCATCGCACCACTCGATGCGCGCGCTATCCATCCCATTGAGAAACATATTCATTCGCGCCAATGCCCAAGTGCTGCCGTTTACCTCCATGCCGAACAAGGCAAAATTTCGCCCTGTTATCTCGCGCGCGGCTTCCACCAAAAGACCGCCGGAACCACAGGTGGGGTCACAGATACAATCACCGGGCCGGGGAGCCGCGAGCCTGGCAAGTAGACCGGAAACAGCGTAAGGGGTATAAAATTCTCCGGCCTTTTTTCCGGCGTCGGAGGCAAAACGCTCAATGAGGTAAATGTAGGTATTACCGATCACGTCTCCGGATACGCGGCTTGGACGCATATCGAGTTGTGGCTTGTTGAAATCTTCCAACAAATGTCTAAGACGCCGATTGCGATCCTTCGTTTTTCCGAGATGACTCTCGCTGTTAAAATCGACGCTGCGAAACACACCTTCGAGCTTCAACCGATTGGCATCCTCAATGGCGGCAAAAACAATATTGATAAGATTGCCGATGGCAGTGGCGTTTCGACGCCTGAATAGCGAATAAAAGTCGGCAAGAAACCGTTCATGCCGCCCCGTGCTTTCGTTTTCGTATTCCACGTAGGGCAGTAAAAATCGCTCACGCTGGAGTCTTCTGCGTATGCGTTCCTCGTCATCACCGAATTTCTCCTTATATTCGGCATAGTGCCCCCGCCAGACATCGGAGATGTACTTAAGGAACAACATCACGAGGATATAATCCTTGTACTGGGCGGGATCCACGACACCTCGGAAGGTATCGCAAGCGGACCAGGCGGCAAGATTAATTTCGGATTGTTTGATTTTATCGGTCATATCAGATCGCAAATCAGCGCTTGCCCGAGCAGGCTGTGCAGTTGTGCGGTACGATCGATCAGTGTCTGCTGAAGCAATCGCTCCTTTACCATACAGGCGCCAAGGGTGGCAATTCTATGTTGTTCTTCAAGGGAAGGTAGACAGAGCACAATATCGGAAAAAACCTTGCGCTGAACAATAGGCGTACCGGCGCCCGTTCTGACTTGTCCAATCTGATTTTGCACAAGATTTTGATTCAGGAACCAGGTCAGATAGGCAGCATCCACGCCATCGCGCACGCGCAGGAGATAGAAGGTGGCCGAGGCTATCGTCTTCTCTGGGACATCTTCCACCAGCACTGCCTGATTTCTGATGCCTCGGGAAACAAACAATATGTCACCTGCTCTTACCAAGTATCTTTCCACTCTACCTTTCGGCGTAATCTTCAGATCATGCTCCGGGCAATAGTGATACCTCATACCCAAAATCGATAGATGTTTGCCGAGTATCACCTGATGAGAACCGCCAGGGTCGTGTTTCGCATACGCCTTGAGGGCACAGCCGGGCAGTACGTCGGCGCACTCACCGATTCTGGTTTGTCGGGTATTCATGCATCACCGATAATCCCTCATTAGCGATTATAAGGCTATTCTTGTCCACCAAAATCACGGAAGGCATTGGGGAATCTATCCACGAAGGACGCGAAGGAACACTCAAAGAAGAAAATAAAATCTTTTGTCTTCACTTTCGCGTGTTTTAGTGTCCTTCGTGGAGCATTAATCTTTGTGGTTGCGACCTTGTTGCGCCAAGTTATCAGTGTAATCGTTCAAACCATTCTCCGCCATTTCAACGGGGGAAATAATCTGTCGAAGGATAGACAACAATCCAACCCGGCACAGCAGCCGGAGCCGAAATGCACCACAAGAATTTTTTGGCCGTTTTGTTCAAAGTTCCAGCTCTGCCGTTATGGTAGACTTTGACGCGGCAGAAGCCTCATATTTTCCTACGGGTACGATTCCATGAGATTTACTCCGTCAAAAAAACCAATCTATAGAGTAACTATTGCGGGACTTGTCACGGCATTTGTCGTGGTTATTTCTTTCCCCGAATTATTATTGCAAAGCGAAGCGGTTCCGGCGTTCGTAAAAAACTGGCAAGGGATACTGCTGCCAAAGGCAAACGCCGCCTCCCTTCCGTCCACGAGGATGGGGGCGGTTTCCTACGCCGATGCAGTGGAAAACGCCAGCCCCGCAGTTATCAACATCCACACGGCCAAGGTGATAACTCAAAGGGCCAGCCCACTTTTCGATGACCCGTTCTTCCGACACTTCTTCGGCTCCGATGATCCCGTATTTCGGCATTTTTTCGGGGAAAAATCGGGCAGAAGCAATACCAGAAAGCGGGTAGAGACCAGTTTGGGCTCCGGGGTAATTGTCGATAAAAAAGGCTACATTCTCACCAATAATCACGTAATAGCAGGTGCCGATGAGATCAAGGTCATGCTACAGGATGGTCGCAGCACCCAAGCCAAAATTGTCGGCACCGATCCGGATACCGATCTGGCCGTACTGCGCATCAAACTGAACAAACTTCCCGCCATCGTGATCAGTCAATCCAATGTTCTGCGGGTCGGCGATGTGGTGCTGGCCATCGGTAACCCCTTCGGAGTCGGCCAGACGGTTACCATGGGTATCGTCAGCGCCACGGGGCGCGACCGGCTGGGCATCAATACCTTTGAAGACTTCATCCAGACCGATGCCGCCATCAATCCCGGTAATTCAGGCGGGGCGCTTATCAACCCTTATGGTGAGCTTATCGGGATCAATACCGCCATCTTCTCAAAATCGGGCGGCTCCCAGGGCATCGGTTTCGCAATACCCGTCAGTCTTGCCAGGGACGTGATGGAGCAAATCATCGAACACGGGTTCGTCGCACGCAGCTGGCTTGGAATCGACGCCCAAAATATCACTCCGGATCTGGCGGAATCGTTCAAACTGGGAAACACGGATGGCGTTCTGGTAGCCGGTGTGGTTCGCCGGGGTCCCGCGGATGCCGCCGGTATCGCGCCTGGCGATGTTATTACCCACGTAGGAAACGAGCATGTCAAGGATGCCCATGATTTGCTCAATATCATCGCGCGGATTCGACCGGAGAGTTCCGCTTCACTGCGGATCGTGCGAGACGGTCGCAAAAAAACCATCCGCGCCAGAGTAAAACAACGACCCGACACAAAGAAGCGGAGATTGCGAAATCTTCAGTAGGGGTAATTTCCATGGTCTGCCAGGGGTAGACATGGAACTACATGTTTTCTATCTGGAAACAGGCGGAAGGTATTTTCAGAGGTTTCCCGGTTTCTCATAATGATTTCGCTGTACAGAATTGTACGGTTTGTCCTTCCGCAGCAATCCGCTGGAAGGCCAATTCGATGCACTGAACCGGTGTGGGAATAATGGTAGGATAGTAG
>JABDQX010000066.1 GCA_013042035.1 Gammaproteobacteria bacterium | reverse complement strand
GATCCACCATTTCCGAATAAATCAAAACTACTATAACGAAATGGGGCCGAATTTCGCCGGCTATCACAATCTTGTTTTCGCGGAAAACGAGCACGCCATCGCTTATGTGGAAATAGGGCGGCGTTATCCGACGATAGCGGTGTATTCCAAAAGCGAACACGCCATGCCCCACGATCACACCAGCGAGGAGATTCGTGGGGTAAGCGACATCGTCCAGGCTTGCCACAGCGCGATGGGGAGTCAGATACCCTGCAATGAGGAGTGGTACTATAGCCCTATCGATGCAGTGGAGAATATCCCATGGCATATTCTCATTCGCTGGCGCACGAGCAACCCGGCAGGATTCGAAGGTGGCACCAGAATCTACGTGAACCCCGTCAGCCCGAAGGCGTTGCGCGATAAAATCGTACCCCGTTTGTTCGAATTGAAGAATCGGGGAAAGATCGAAGAATTTCCCATCGCCTGGGAATGTCCGTGCAAGCCGAACAGTCTGCGGTACATAACAGGCTCCAAACCGTAGTGTCGCGCACGGCAACTTCCCTCGATTATGGTTTGTACGAAAAGCAAGATGTCCGAGATTACAATTAGTCGCTCCGCGAAACGGGGCCATATCATTTCGCGAAGTGAAATGATTGAGGAGGATTCGTGTTTGAGCTCATAAAAGCCGGTGGTTTTATCATGATCCCGATATTGCTTTGTTCGGTGGTCACCGTGGCCATCGTCGCCGAGCGTTTCTGGACTTTGCAAAGAAAACGTATTGTGCCCGATAACCTGGTGGTCGAGGTATGGCAGCGGGCCAAAAAAGGCAGACTCAGCGAGGAACATCTCCACGTTCTGCGCAAGAATTCTCCCCTTGGCAAGGTTCTGGCCGCCGGTCTTGTGAACCGTCAGCATAGCCGGGAGATCATGAAAGAGAGCATAGAAGAGGCCGGACGCCATGTCGTACACAGCATGGAGCAATACCTCAACACCCTGGGAACGATTGCCGCGATTGCGCCGTTGCTGGGCCTGCTCGGCACGGTTATCGGCATGATCAAGGTATTTGCGGTCATAACGACCCAGGGTATCGGGGATCCGGGGGTGTTGGCCAGTGGTATCTCCGAGGCGTTGATCACGACGGCTGCAGGGCTCAGCGTTGCTATTCCAAGCCTTATTTTTTATCGCTATTTTCGCGGCAAGGTAGAAGACTTCGTGATAACCATGGAACAAGAGGCCCTCAAGATGGTCGAGGCCTTGGCCGGTGAGCGGGAACGGGAGCGCTACTCAAGCGCGGAACACCCGAATGTGTCTGCGCCTCGCGTGGCAAAAGGCTGATTGCCTGTAATGAACCTAAGACGCACAAAAAACCGCGAGGAACCGGATGTAACGCTGACGCCACTCATCGATGTTGTTTTCTGTTGTTGATCTTTTTCATGATATCCACCACCTTCGAGCGCAATTCGGAGCTTGCCATCGAATTACCCGAAGCAACCACGGAGGTCGAACCGAGCAAGGAAACCACAATAGAGGTTTCCATCGATGCCGAGGGGCGTTACTACGTCGAGGGAAAAATGCTGATCAACACCCGTCAAAAAACCATTAAAAGGGCGCTGAGAGAGGCAAGTGGTTCAAAATTCCCGCCGCTGATTCTCACCGCCGATGAGCAAACCCCCTATCAATCCGTTGTCACGTTTATGGATGTGGCTCGCCAACTTGGGTTCGAACGCCTTCGATTTGCAACGCAACTTATCGAGGAAAGCGAATAGTAACGCCAGGAAAGATACTTCGAGCCTGTATTTTTTCGTGTTTCTTCGGGCCTTTCGTGGACAAAAATAGTGGACATGATTTCGCAAAGCCAAGCCATTAACGAAACCATTGGCAAATGGATACGCCCGGAGATACGCGCCCTGTCCGCCTACCACGTTCCGGATTACGCGAATCTCATCAAGCTCGACGCCATGGAGAACCCCTATCCGTGGCCCGAGGATTTAATCGAAGTTTGGCTGGAAGCGCTAAGATCGGTATCCATCAATCGCTATCCGGATCCCTCGCCCCATGCCCTGAAGGGATTACTGCGGGACACCATGGGGATTCCCGGGAACATGGAGATCCTGCTCGGCAATGGTTCCGATGAGCTGATCCAACTGATTGCCATGCTGCTTCAGGGCCGGATGGATGATAGGCAGCGTTGTCTGTTGGCGCCGGAGCCCACCTTCGCCATGTACCGACTGATCGCTATTGCCACGGGACTGGAATTTGTCGGTGTGCCACTGACCGATAAAGATTTCGCGCTCGATGGCGACGCCATGCTCGATGCCATAAAAAAACACCAACCCGCCGTGGTATTCCTCGCCTACCCCAACAACCCCACGGGTGGGCTGTTCGACACGGATGTCCTGCTGGCTATCCTGGCGCAAGCGCCCGGCCTTGTGG
>JABDQX010000298.1 GCA_013042035.1 Gammaproteobacteria bacterium | reverse complement strand
GAGGTTGCCTGGGTGAGCCGGGTAGATCTGCGTGAAGGCACCGCAAATTGTATGGGGGATTTGTTATGAAGATTGCGATCTTCGGTGGAACCGGCTTTCTCGGTTCATATCTGGTGGATGCACTGATCGCCCATGGCCACTCACCGATACTCATGGCGCGCCCTGCCCCCGGACGACAGTTCTCCGAATCTCCACATTACCGGATGGTTTCGGGCGATCTCTCGGATAAAGACACAATCCATCAGGTGATCTCGGAGGCCAATGCCGTCATTTATAACATAGGCATCCTGCGGGAGTTCCCTCGTCACGGGATTACCTTTCAATCCCTGCAATACGAGAAGGCGCGGGACATCATGGACATCGCCGCAGCGCTTGGCGTCAGGCGCTTTCTCCTGACCAGCGCGAATGGTGTAAAACCAGACGGAACACGCTATCAGCGCACCAAGTATCTGGCCGAACAGCATCTGCAAACCGGCAAACTCGACGGGACGATTTTCCGACCCAGCGTGATTTTCGGCGATCCCCGGGGGCGCATGGAGTTCGCGACCCAGTTGCTCGATGAGATCATCCGTTCGCCGGCCCCCGCACCGCTTTTCCATCAGGGCCTGCTACCGATAAGGGCCGGGGCCTTTCGCCTGTCACCCATCCACGTCAAGGATGTTGCCGAAATCTATGTAAAGGCCCTAACCGATCCTGCGGCCATCGGAAAAATCCAGTCCCTGTGTGGACCCGATCCCCTGGCGTGGCGCACCATTATCAAGACCATCGGGCAAGCCGTGGGACGCAATAAAAAGACATTACCGGTACCGGTCTTCCCCATGAAACTGGCCGCCGGGGTTCTTGAAAGATTTCCCTCTTTCCCGTTGACCCGTGATCAGCTTACCATGTTACTGGAAGGCAATACCGGTGATTCATCGGCTGTCTTCAAGGCATATGGGATTGCGCCAACACCTTTCAATGAGGAAACGCTCTCTTATCTGCGCGGATGAAAATCGCAACCAATAACAGTGCGAGTAAAAAACAGTATCCATGGATTTTGCCCACGAAACACTTCGTGAACGCTGTCTTTTCTGTGTTTGATGGACGCTGTTTTTGGTTACAGCTCGCCTGTGCCGTGTTTTTTGTGGATTGACAAAAAAGGAAAATTACTCATGTATGGTTTTAAGACAACACTCCAAGGCCCGTTTGCCAATGCTATTGAACGGGTCACGGAAGAACTCAAGAAAGAGGGTTTCGGCGTCCTTTCGGACATCAATGTTCAGGCTACCTTAAAGGCCAAACTCGATCTCGACTACCTGCCCTACCGTATCCTGGGTGCATGTAATCCAACATTCGGTAATCGGGCGCTGACAGCGGATATGGACATCGGCATGTTACTGCCTTGTAACGTAGTGGTTCGCCAGGAAGCCGATCAGAGCATCACCGTGGCATTCATGGATCCGGTAGCTGTCATGGCGATTGCCGATCAGGCGGCGATTACCGAACTTGCCGGAGAGGTTCGCGGACGTTTGGAGCGGGTACGGGATGCGTTGACTTAATGGGCACGATGATGATTTGACGATGCGCGGGATGTGATCGTATCATCGCCGCCTTCGTTTTTTCCGCTGACTCGGGGTATGGCGCAGTCTGGTAGCGCACCTGCTTTGGGAGCAGGGGGCCACAGGTTCAAATCCTGTTACCCCGACCAAATAATTTCGCTGTGCGAGATTGTTTGGTTCTTGAGGCTTTAGGAATTCTTTACCACGCGTGCGGGGAGTTTATAAGGGATAAGCGCGCTGATAGCCTCGATAATCCTCGCCATACACCGCAACTTTCTCAAAAATGGGTAAGGACGCGCGGAGCACATTCCCAGCGCATGCTTGACTAAGGTCTATCTCCGGACAAAAGCTACCATATCGTCAAATACCGAGTTCCTGACGGACCTGTGAAAGAGGAATACTCGGGGCATTCTTCTCGTTCTGTTTGGCCGTTCGTAGATCCTTAAGGTCTTCGTAGTCGGCCAGAGCAGTTGTTATCTGCTCGAATTCTTCGTAGGGGAGGACAGCAAACTCCTTTTTTCCGTCTTGTTCCAGTATCCTGGGGTGAAGTATCAACATCGGTTAGTGCTCCTGTCTATACGCCTGCTGGCGATGAACGACCCGATAAACCATCACGTAATCCTCGTTTTCCACTTCGAATAAAATCCGGTAGACACCCACACGAAGTCGGTACTTCGGAGAATATTTGTAAGTTTCTTTACGTCCCCAATCAGGTCATTTGCGAGTTTCTCAAGAGCATCCGCCACGCGCGCTGCTTCCTGCCTGGGCAACCGAAGCAGGTCTTTGACTGCTCTCGGCTTGAGCTCAATTTGGTATTTCATACGGAATAGATGCTCAAGAGGTACTTGGATCCGACATTCCGCACGTCCTCCC
>JABDQX010000295.1 GCA_013042035.1 Gammaproteobacteria bacterium | reverse complement strand
TTACTGACAAAGGAATTCCACTATGAGTGATCCCAAAACCGTCGTTTTTGAAACGACGACAACGACCCGCCTGGAAATTCAAAAACCCCTCCTCCAACGACAAACCACCGTAGAACTCACGGAAGGGGAAAAGATACCGATCAACCAACCCGCCGATCTCTTTCCCATCATGCGGCGCGTTCTGCTTCGAGAAGACACGAACAGCCGACGCAAAGAGCATTTCTGGGTAGTCGGTTTACGGTCCGATAACCGAATCCTGTATATCGAGCTGGTAAGCCTCGGTAGCACTACCGCCGCAGTCGTCAACCCTATCGAGGTATATCAACTCGCGGTGGTCAATAAGTCCCCATGTATCATGTTGGTACACAATCACACCGATGGATCCCTTGAACCTTCCGAAAAGGACAAGGAGATCACGCGCACCCTCAGCAAAGGGGGAAAGTTGCTGGGGATCACGGTATTAGATCACTTGATCATTTCCGAAGATGGGTACTACAGTTTTCTTGAGGAGGGATTGCTCGAACATGATGATTTCGCTGCGCGAAACCATATGGCCCCTACGCCGGGCAAAAGAGTGTAAGAAGGAATAAAAGAACCAATGAAAACAGAGACTCTTCAGAAACTGCAAAGCCGTTTCGATGTGCTGAGCCAACAGATTCCGGGCGAGGGCATAGAATTCTGGTTCGCTCGGGACCTGATGGAACCGTTGGGATATATCCGATGGGAGAACTTTGAGATCGCCATTAAACGTGCAATAGAATCTTGCAAAACAACAGGTTACAAGCCTAACAATCATTTTCGTGGCGTCACGAAAATGATCAGGCTGGGCAACGGGGCCGAGAGGTCAATTGATGACTTCATGCTTACCCGCTACGCTTGTTACCTGATCGCTCAAAATGGAGACCCGCGCAAGGAGCCCATCGCCTTTGCTCAAAGCTATTTCGCCATTCAGACGCGCCGACAGGAACTGATCGAGGATCGAATGCGCCTGCAAGCTCGGTTAGATGCGCGTGAGAGATTACGGGAGTCCGAAAAGACGCTCTCCCAGAACATTTACGAACGCGGTGTCGATGATGCCGGTTTCGGGCGTATTCGATCAAAAGGCGATGCGGCGCTTTTCGGTGGCCATACCACCCAAATCATGAAGGACAAATACGGCATCACCAAAACCCGCCCCCTGGCCGACTTCCTGCCGACACTGACCATCGCTGCCAAAAATCTGGCGACCGAGATGACCAATCATAATGTTCAACAAGACGATTTGCAGGGCGAACCAGCCATTACCCGTGAGCATGTACAAAACAACGAGAGTGTCCGCGACATGCTCGGTCAGCGAGGAATTAAACCTGAAAGGCTCCCACCGGAAGAAGACATCAAGAAGCTGGAGCGCCGGGTGAAATCCGAAGAGAAAAAACTGGAAAGGCAATCGGGCAAATTGGGAACCATGAAATGAAAATGAAAAAGGACTCGAAAACACCCCTTTAAATCACCGACTTCACACTCGGCCATCAGCAAAAAATGTTCCCAAATTTGTGCCCATCATGCCAATCTCAAGCGACAAGGCCGTATTTCACACGCCGTGGCTATCGTAAGTTTTTTCATCGGTGCTCTCGGTCTGATTCTCGCGTTCACCGGCCCCACGAAAGACTTCATTTCCAAGGAACTCACTAGCAGCAGATCTGAGATCATGAACGAGATACGGGGCCTAACCAGAGAATCTGGCGTACAAGAGTAACCACACTTCGTACGCTCTGAGATATGTATGATTGTATCCAGGATATAAATCATGAGATTCACTTGGCACGAACCCAAACGGCGGACTAACCTCAAAAAGCACGGCGTCGATTTCGCTGACGTCCCGCATGTTTTTACCGGGCCAACTTTCACGTTCGAGGATAATCGCGAAGACTATGGCGAGCAGCGCTGGATTACGATTGGGCGGTTGGGTATAAAGGCCATCGTGATCGTGCACACCGAAACCGAAGATGAAATCCGTGTTATTTCCATGCGCGAGGCAGACAACGATGAACAAACTCTCTTCTTCACCAATCTCCGATGAGCGGGATGAATATCCCAAGGTGACCCAGACGGATCTCGACCGCGCGACATTCCGCGTTAGACTTAAACCCGCGCCACGTCAGCAACGCATCACCCTCTCGCTGGATACCAGCCTCATCGACTATTTCAAATCCAAGGCCGGGGAGCACGGCTATCAAGCCCTGATCAGCGAGATCTTGCGGCAGGCGAAGGAGCGTGATCTCAAAGAAGCGGTAACGATGAGTCGTTCATGAGATATTGCGCGGAATAAACGACCGGGTGGGATAAGGCGATTGCCAGAAAAGAATATACCGGATTGCACGGTAATTTTGTTCGTATTCAAGGCGCGGCAACAGGCGCATAGTCGTTCTATGTAACTGTTGACGTAACGCAGAAAACGGACAAAAGGACA
>JABDQX010000288.1 GCA_013042035.1 Gammaproteobacteria bacterium | reverse complement strand
CGATTGACCAGCTCAACAGAATGGAACAACTCGGCTGGCTTGAATCCGCCGAACAGTGGAGCGAATTACGCCAGATTCGAAATGAGTTCACCCACGATTACCCCGACAACGCCGACGAGCGCTTCGCACGATTACAGCTCGCCATGGCATCCGGGGAGCACATATTGCATATATACGAGCGTTTTATAGCGCGCTTGCAGGAACGAGGAATAGTCTCTTAAACCTCGATCAGTCAGGCCACGCCATCATCGGCGCCAGCGCCAGTGGCATCGGTCCGGCTCTATCGCCAGGAGCCCGGTCACGGCGAACCGGCGTCTTTTGGCGTCTTTCCCAGGTTGTATGGTAAACGGGGACACGCACCTGCTCGGATGGAGAACCGTCCGGGGCCATCGCCCCCTCAACCGTTCGCCATTTCTCCCAGAATTTCAGCAATTGCGCGAACATTCGGTTGCCGGTGCATGGTGAAATGATCGCCGGGCGTCACGCGATGGATCAGTTGTTTTGCGAGATCCCGCCAAGCAAGGTGGAATGATTTACCGTCGGCGGTCATCGGCGTCTCGGCCGAAAGGAATAGTATCGGTCCTTTCCATGGGGAGGGTCGATATGCCTGCAAGGCGCGGCTGTTGGCCCGGTGGATGCGAATAAAGCGAAAGCGTTCCAGGTTGTTATCGGTTGTCATTGCCGGGGCCGATACCGGATCGCCGGCTTCTGCCAGGAGATGGGCGGTGATTTCCTGCTCTGCGAGTTCCTTCATGCCGTCGAATCGAGACGGATGGGCCGTATCGGCCAATACCAGAAGGTCAATCTCCCGGCCAGCCGCCCGTAGCAACCGGGCCATCTCGAAGGCCACGACACCACCGAATGACCAACCATACAGACGGCAGGGACCGTTTGGCCACAACGCTGTTATTTCCGCCACGTAACGTGCTGCCATGGCTTCGACATCCGCCAGTGGCGTGGCATCCCCCTCGAAGCCAACGGCCTGAATCCCATAAACCGGCTGGTCTTTGCCCAGGCAATCGGCCAGCTCCCGATAACAAAAGGCCCCGCCACCGACGGGGTGAATACAGAAAAGCGGTGCCTTGGTATCTTCGGCGCCGATATTGAGGGGGAAAAGGATGGTGGGACGCCACTGCGCCCGATCTCGCACGGCAGTCGCCAGCGCGGCGGGTGTGGGATGGTCAAACACGGCCCGCAACGGCATCTCCAGCCCAAGCTGCTCTCGAATCAGCGAGATGACCCGGGTTGCCAGCAGGGAGTGGCCACCAAGATCGAAAAAATCGTCGTGGATACCGGCACGTCGGATACCAAGTACCTGAGAAAATACCCTGCACAGGGTGTCTTCGATTGAGTCACGCGGCCCGACATGATGGGTCGCCAGTTGCGTTTGCGTATCGGATTGGTCCGCATCCGGGTTCGGTAATGCCCGCCTGTCGATTTTGCCATTTGGAGTCAGTGGCAGTGTTTCGACAAGCATAAATACCGACGGCACCATCCACGCTGGCAGGCTTTCCCGTAGACGCGCCCGCAGATACGCCCGCAAGCCGGGTTGCAATGCCAAGTAGCTGTCCTTCGGGACGATCCACGCTACCAGTCGCTTGTCCTCCCCCTCGCCCAGGACATCCACAATCGCCTCGCGGACACCGGAGGCCGATAGCAGCGCACTCTCGATTTCACCGCACTCGATCCGGAATCCTCTTATCTTTACCTGGGTATCGATCCGGCCCAGGAATTCGATATTCCCCTTAGCTATATTCCCCTTGGCTATATTTCCACCCGGCAACCAGCGGCATCGGTCACCGGTTCGGTACAGGCGGGCTTCGGGGTCGTCGCTGAAGGGATCGGGGATGAATTTCTCGGCGGTCAGTTCAGGGCGGTTAAGGTAGCCACGCGCCACACCCGCGCCACCGATGTATAGCTCACCGGGGATTCCAATGGGAACGGGGGTCATGTGGGTATCGAGGATATAAACCCGGGTGTTGGCAATGGGACGGCCAATGGGAATCGTCGAACCGGCAATCTCCTGATCAGGGGATAAATAGAAATTGGTGGATGTAATCGCCGCCTCGGTAGGACCATAGGTGTTGAAAAGCGGAAGGCCGAGTTTTCGGCATAGTGCCGCGGCAGCACCGGAGAGTGTTTCTCCTCCGCTGATAAGCTGCTTGAGCAAAATGGGTACGGATACGTCACTATTTTTTAACAAGAATGCCAAAAACTGATGAAGGTAGACAGGCGGGAATTCGGCTATCGTGACACGCTGGCGCCACACCTGATGCCAACATTCTTCCACCGTCCACACCTCGGATCCTCGCAAAACCAGTCCCGCGCCACCGAGGAAAGCGCTGAATATCTGTTCCAATGAGGCATCAAAGTTAAGAGATGCAAATTGCAGCACACGATCCGTCGGCACGATACGAAACGCTCGCGTTTGTGCCCAGGCAAGATTGGTTAATCCTCTGTGCTCAATCATCACCCCTTTCGGCTTCCCGGTACTCCCGGAAGTATAGATGACGTAGGCAAGATTATTCGGAGCGGCAAGCCGCGCGGGATTGCCCGGATCTTCTCCGGAAATCGCCACCGCATCGGCATCCATATCCAGAATCCGCGCGGTACATTCCGGCACCCGCTCCCTCGTCGCCCCGTGGCACAGCAACACCGCAAGCCGCGCATCCTCCATCATGAAAGCAAGGCGCTCCGCCGGATATTCCGGGTCCAGGGGTACGTAGGCGCCCCCCCCTTTCAGGATCGCCAGCAGACCCACGATCATCTCCACCGAGCGTTCCACAAAAAGACCCACCAGGACTTCCGGCCCAATGCCAAGCTTCCTCAGCCGGCGCGCAAGACGGTTGGCACGGGCATTCAATTCCCCATAGCCAACCTCTTCATCCTCGAATATAACCGCAATGGCGTCCGGCGTTTTCGCCGCCTGTTGCTCGAAGAGTTCGTGAATGCATTTGTTCGCCGGGTAGGGCCTCTTGGTATCGTTCCAGTCAATAAGGAGGCATTCGCGTTCCGCCTCGGTTAGCAACGAAAATCGCGAAATTGGCGTATCGGGTTCGGCGGCAATCCCTTGCAACAGACACATAAAATGCCCTATCCAGCGCTCGATGGTGGAACGCTCGAACAGATCCGATGCGTACTGCAGGGCACCGTACTGATTATCCGGCAGGTTGATAAGTTGTAACTGAATGTCGGTTTCATCACGCTGCTGGGGTAGCCTAACCAGTTCCCAGGCCATGTCGCCGACCTGCCAGATATCACCCCAGGTATCACCAGCGCCCCTGAACGCAGTCACCAGGGCAGCGTCCCGCCCACCAAAGTGGTTGTAGTTTTGCCAGGAAAAGGTGTTCTGCAACAGGGCAGCCAGCGTGTTTCTATCCACGCTTCTGACCATTAGCGGAAAGGGCCAATGCCGATGAGACAGGGCGTCTTCCAGGATACCGGCTGTGCGCTTGAGGAATGCGCGAAACCCTTCCGCGCCCGAGCACCGGACACACAGGGGTAATGTGTTGACGAAGAAACCCAGAAGGCCGTCATAATCCTGGCCTCGACCGGCGATGGGGATCTGGGTAACCAATTCTTCGTGCCCACTCAAGCGGTGTAAGAAAACGAACCAGAGTGCCAACCAGATTGCCAAAGGGCGCACGCCGCTGTCCTTTGCCAGTTGGCGCATTTTTTTCCGCAGGGCTGGAGGGATGGGAAACAGGAGGCAACCGGAATCGAAGGAGGGTTCGGAACGACGCGGATAATCCGTGGGTAAATCAAGCAGTGGGATGGTCTTGGGCAGAGTTTTGTCCCAGAACTCCCTTTCGCGTTCCCCGTCCGGACTTGACTGCCACTGGGTATTTTCTTGGATAAATTCGCTGTAACGACGCGCCGGGGGAGGAAGATTGACTGGCGGGCCACCCGATTCTTCACGGTATAACGCACCGAGATCGCGTAACAGCGTGCTGATGGACCATCCATCGACCACGGTGTGATGAACGACAAGCAGCAAAACCGGGCGCTGCCCGTCGGCGGAAAACAACACCCAGCGCACCGGGGGGCCGTCCTCCAGGTTCAAGGGCCGTGCAGCCTCGGCATCCAGAACTTTCCCGAAGCCCATCCCCACGGTCTCCAAAACATGCCGTTCCTGGAAACCGGGTGGAAGATGCGCGTGAACACGCTGGAAGGGAATTCCGTCCCGTTGAGAGAAGCTCGTGCGCCAAACCGGATGGCGTGCACTCAGCCGCAGCGTGGCCCGGTGCAATGCACCGGGAGAGATGTCATTCGGCAGACGCCATGCGGCACTGACGTTGTAAAGGCCCCGCTCCGGGAAACGCTGCGCCAGAAACCACAGGGCTTGTTGACCGATGGATAGCGGGTATTCCATCGGTGTCTCTTTTATCACGCCTCCTCTTTTTGACGAAGGAGCCGCCTTTTATTCATCCAACTGCTCTACCCTGATCCGCGTTACTTTGTCATTGACACTATCGAGATTTTCGATCTCGGCAATGGCATCGAG
>JABDQX010000276.1 GCA_013042035.1 Gammaproteobacteria bacterium | reverse complement strand
TAGTAATACAGAGCTCACAGAGGGGCAAACCCCATGGTGGAGGAAAGGGACGGAGATTTACCATCACGGGTAATTTCTCGCAAGCCACCATCGACCGTCAGCGAGAAATTATCGGGGAGGAGGTTGAAAACACCGGTCGAATACAGTACGTTTGCATCTTCATTTAGAGAATGCATAACTGCTACTGAGATTTTCTTTGTAAACCAGGAGGACCGAAAGATGGCTGAACTTTTTACTGAACAGTGGATGAAGTCTTTTATGGAGGAATGGAACAATGAACCGGAGCTTTCCGATGCCTTGGCGGCAATTGATTTTAACTCTGTGATTGGTTATGGGTTTTCGGGAGAAGACGCACCTCGGGGTGTGTTGACTATCAAAGGTGGTAAAGCAACCGAAGCGGGAGCGTATAGCGGGCAGGAGATGAACTGGGATCTGCGAGCGACGGATGATAACTGGAAGAAGTGGCTGCAAAAGGGCATTGGGATGACCGGACTCGGTATGGCCTACACAACAGGAAAACTGAAATTCGCCACGGGTGACTACATGGCGATGGTCAAGGATCCACGCATGGCCACGCCATTCATAAAGAGCTTTACAGTCATGGGCAAAGTGCAATAATACTGTCGCCCAATTGATTACCCTTTCAAAGATTAGTTACCATAGAAACTTCCTCACACACTAAACTCCCCTCACAACGCAATGCATATTTCTTCCGCCATCAAAACATCCATCTGCACCATTGCCGCTTCTCTACTGGTAATGGTGACGCAGGTAGAAGCCCAGCCCCAATCTCAAGCCAGATATCAACCGGTTTGTGATGGTTATGGGCGCTACGCCGTCCGGGCCGCCCAAAAGCGTCCCACAGTTACCCTGGGAGGAACAGTCGTTCCCTATCGGGAGGTGGCTTTCAGAGCGGAGGTACCTGGGCGTGTCAACTACATTGCGGGCGAAGAGGGGGATGCATTTGCCAAGGACGATGTTTTGGTGGCGCTGGACGAAGAGGAGCTTCGCGCCCAGCACGGTGCCGCCATGGCCGATCTTCGGAATGCCGAGGCGGAGATACGCAATGCCGAAGTGATGTATTCGCGCGAACTCTGGAACCCTCAGTCCGCCCCAGTGAACAAGGCGCCCGGAGGCATGGGGGTTCCGTCCATGTTCGACCAGTTCATGACCTCCTATATGCAAAATATGGCGGGACAGAATCAGCCCTGGGTGGATCGCTACGCGGATATCCACAGTTTCGGCACCCGTATCGAGCAGGCACGCAATGCTCATGTCCGTTCCAAGTCCCAATTACGCCAGATCGAGGCAAAGCTGCGTGACGCACGCTCCATTGCGCCGTTCGAAGGAACGATTATCCGAAAGCACGCGGAAGAAGGCGATACTGTACAACCGGGACAACCGCTGTTGGAGTTTGCCGATATGGGCACCTTGCAGCTCGAGGTGGACATCCCGGCCAGACTTATGTATCAGGGATTACGAGTCGATGATCGCGTCGATGCCAAACTGGATGTGGGATACCAGCCGATACCGGCACGTGTAGCGCAGATCTTTCCCATGGCCGATCGTCAGCGGCATACCGTAAAGGTGAAATTCGATTTGCATCCGAAGGCCCCCGCGGCCCCTGGCATGTATGCTGAAGTTATGATCCCCGATCCGAATGCCCCCGCACGCGAGGTACTGGTTATTCCGACGATTGCCGTTGTTCGACAAGGTGATCGGCCCATGGTTCGGATAGTATCAAACGACCCACAGGCAGAGAAAAAGGAAACGGATAAAGGCGAGCTGCAACTGATACGCCTCGGTGAGTATGTGGGCGAAGATCATATCAGTGTTTTGTCCGGCCTTCGATCCGGTGACTGTGTTTATATCCCCACTCAAGAGAAAGTTGGGTATTATTGAAGTCTAAGCTGTATGCAAAACTCACCTTGCGCTGCTTAAGCTGCGTTGGAAATCTCCTCAAAATGCGCGTTTACTTCGTGTAAAGTGCGCTTTTTCATCCATTTTTACCTTTTTATGAAGCATAATCAGAGTCTTGCATTTGCATCCTCGTTCTTCAAAAACAGGAAATTACCTAACATCATAGAAACAAGTCATTCGCTTCTTACCTCTTCTGTTTCCGCGTTCTGATGTGGAATATATCCGTGCGATCCGGCAGCGCATATATCGGAAAAAGAGTTTCCGAGATTTCTCGCATGGTTACGAGTAATCATTTACATACTTCTTCGCCCCACGAAAGTGGGGCCATATAATTTTGCGGAGCAAAATTATCTAACATGACCAACCAGACAAAATCCCAAACGAATTCACCGGCACCGACAACGCCCCGCGAGGAAGATCTCGGACTTGCCGGGCGTATGACTCGGGCATTTATCGATTCTCCCCTCTCGCCCCTTTTATTCCTCGCCATGCTCCTGATGGGTATCCTTGGTCTTATCATGACACCGCGTCAGGAAGATCCCCAGATCTCGGTTCCCATGGTGGATATCCTGGTAGGGTATCCGGGCGCATCTTCCCAGCAGGTAGCGCGCCTCGCCATGGATCCCCTGCAGCGCATCATGAGCGAGATCCCCGGTGTTAAGCATGTGTACGCCGCGAGTGCTCGGGGTCGTGGCATGGTCACGGTGGAGTTCGATGTCGGTCAGGAGCTGGGGCCTTCCATTGTCAAGGTCCATGACAAAATCCAATCCAACATGGACAAAATCCCGCCGGGCGTATCGCCACCGCTGGTACAGCCCAAGGGTATCGACGATGTGCCTGTCGTTACCCTGACGCTTTGGTCCAAGGAAAAAAACGACGGTGAACTGCGGGTTCTCGCCCTGGATGTACTGCAATCTCTCAAGGAAATACCTGATACCGGCACCGGCTTTATTGTTGGTGGACGTAAAGAACAACTTCGCATAGAAGCCTATCCCGAACGTCTGGCCGGATTTGGGATCAGTCTCGATCATCTGGCAAACCGTATTCGGGGTGCCAATGTGCAAACCGACTCCGGCTTCGTGGAAGGGGGAGGCATCCATAGCAGTATTACCTCCGGCGCATTCTTTACCAATGCCTGGGAGATAGAACGCCTGGAGATTGGTAGCCGTGGCGATGTCCCTATCTATGTACGGGACGTGGCGCGGGTATCGCGGGGACCTGAAGATGCCAACCAGATTGTCACCTATTTCACAGGTCCGGCAGCAGACTCCGATCCCGTCATAACCGACATTTCAGCGGACGGAGAGTCCGCCGTTACCATTGCCATCGCCAAGAAAGAGGGCACCAATGGTGTTGCCGTGGCCGAGAATATCCTGCTCCATGTAGAAAACCTCAAAGGCCGCATTATCCCTTCCGATGTCCAGGTGGCGACCACCCGTAACTATGGTCAGACCGCCAACGATAAGGTTTGGGAACTTATCATCAAGCTTTTCATCGCGACCGGTCTGGTTTTCTTACTGGTTCTGCTTGCCTTCCGCGCGTTCCGCCCGGCTATTGTCGTGCTTGTTGTGATTCCGGTCGTTATTTTGATTACCGTATTTTCGGCCTGGGTCCTGGGGTATACCATCGACAGGGTCAGTCTGTTCGCCCTTATTTTCTCCATCGGTATCCTGGTGGATGACGCCATTGTTGTCGTGGAGAACATCTACCGGCGCTGGCTGGAGGAGGGAAAAACGGATCTTGCCACCGCCATCGACGCGGTCCGGGAGGTCGGTAACCCGACGATTCTCGCTACATTCACCGTCATCGCGGCCCTTTTGCCCATGGGATTCGTACGGGGCATGATGGGACCTTACATGGAGCCGATTCCGGCGCTCGGTTCGGTTGCCATGTTGTTTTCCCTGATCGCCGCTTTTGCCTTTACGCCATGGTGGGCGGCGAAACTCAAACCCTCCATGGGATATCTCACTCGCGCTCATGAACGTGAACACGAGGGTAGCGAGCGTCTGGAGGGTTTCTACCGCGGGCTGTTGATGCCGCTTATCAATCACAAGGGAAAACGTCTTTTGTTTCGGCTGGGAATGTGGGGCCTGTTCGCTGCGGCCTGCGCCATGTTCTATACCACCCACGTTCGGGTAAAGATGCTGCCTCTCGATAACAAGCCGGAATTCAGTGTCATCGTGGATCTGCCGGAAGGAAGCGCACTGCCCAATACGGCGAATCTGACGCGATTGTTTGCCGAAACAATCCGAAACAACATCCCGGAAGTCACGGCTGTACAGACTTATGCCGGTTGTTCGCGTCCTTTCGATTTCAATGGCATGGTACGCCACTACTATTTGCGCCAGGAACCGTGGCAAGGAGAATTACAGGTACAGCTTTTGCATAAAAATGATCGGGCGCGCTCCAGCCACGAGATCGCCCTTCAGGCACGTGAGTTGTTGATACACATTGCACGTGAGCATGATGCCAGCATTGCCGTGGTGGAGATGCCGCCCGGGCCCCCCGTTCTGCAGTCGGTCGTGGCGGAGATCTATGGCCCCGATGACGAAACCCGCCGGCGCGTGGCTAGGCACATGACGGATGTTTTTAGTCAGGCGGAAAGTTTGACCGATGTGGATAACTACATGCAGGAGCCTTATTCCTACTGGCATTTCGACGTGGATCGGGACAAGGCGGCGCGCCGCCGCATTTCCGTGGATACGATTAATCGCAGCATCGATATGGCCATGGGGAATTACCAGTTGGGAGACATCAAGGAAGCAAACGTTCTGGAGCCCACCAATATCGTCATTCAGGTTCCACTTTCCTTGCGTTCCGATCCGACCCGGCTGTTGAACCTTCCCATTCCCACCGAGGACGGCAGAACGGTTCCTCTGGCGGAGGTTGGGCACTTCCGTCGCGTTGATCAGGACCCGATTATCTATCACAAGGATCTGCGTCCCATCGAGTATGTGGTAGCAGAAACCACCGGAAGATTGGCCGCCCCTATTTACGGCATGCTGCAAGTCCAAGACATGCTGGAAGACTATGTAACGCCAGATGGCGTAAAGATGGGTTACAATTACATGGGACCACCGTCAAACGACGGCAAATCCAGTTTCGAGTGGACAGGGGAGTGGACGGTTACCTACGAGACCTTCCGCGATATGGGGCTTGCCTTCATGGCCGCTCTGGTTCTCATCTACATCCTCGTGGTTTGGGAGTTTGGAAATTTCCGTATCCCCGCACTCATCATGGCCCCGATTCCCTTGACACTGATCGGTATTATCCCCGCGCATGCCCTGATGAATGCCGAGTTCACAGCGACTTCCATGATCGGCTGGATCGCGCTTGCCGGTATTATTGTGCGTAACTCCATTTTGTTGGTGGATTTCTCCGCTCACGAGGTCAGCTCCGGGACGCCGGTGCAAGAGGCGGTTATTCTCGCCTGCAAAACCCGAACCAGACCTATCCTTATCACGGCCTTTGCCCTGGTGTTCGGTGCCGGTGTTATCCTCTTCGACCCAATCTTCCAGGGCATGGCCATCTCTCTGGCGGCAGGGGTGTTGATCTCTACTTTACTGACCCTGGTTGTTATACCGTTGGGTTGTATTGAGGCAAGTGATTCACTGCGTCAGGTTGCCGCCAAGTACGGCGCCAATAAATATGCAAAAGTCGGCGTGGCACCGGAACAAGACGCCAAGGTGGCCGAGACACCGCGGACATCCGAGACACGGCTTTCATGGACCATGGCAGTATGGATAAAGGTTATTGCCGGCATAACAATGGTGTTTTACTTGGTTCGGGCCATCGTGTTTATGGTCACGGCCGCTCTGAAATGGGGGGGAGGCAAATTCACCGGCCAATCCGCTCGGGAGACCGTGGCCCATCGAAATAAACCGCCCGCCGAACCGTCCGCCCGCGCGGCGAAGCAACGCGCAGCATCCTTTGAGTCGCCATCGCCCGAATCCCAGCCTCAATCCGAGACTGACCTCGATGAATCATCGGACATGCCCGAATCCCGATCACGTCCAGCCAAATCTTCTCCGAACGCGAGAACCAAATCGCCGGCAGGCAGGGTTGCCATGGACGCAATACCGGAAATCGTCGTGGACGAATCCATTGGCGCGACTATCGAAGCCTTTACGCTAACCAGCGTAACTGGTTCCGATATGAGCAAGAATCGCCAGAGAACAAGACGTTCTCCTCGCAAAAGACGACCGATATCCGCCAGATTACCAGGGCAGGCTACCGATCAAAGCAGGCTCCGAACCGCGACCGATGGCCCTGCCCGTGTAGAGAAAAAACCGGCATCCGTAGCACACAGCGCCCAGGACAAGATAGCCGAAAAAACGATACCGGCTGAAAAGATAGCCAAAGAGAAGGTGCAACGACCGAAAACTGCAACACCGATTACGGCCGAAAAGAAAATATCGTCGAAAAATAAAGCGCCGTCGAAACAAGACGACGGGCAGCGCCAGGAAACTTCAAAGAAGATAGACACGGTCACCAAAAAGCGCAGGGGTATTCGCGTAAAGCAGAATATTCCCGGTTTTTCCGTTGAAAACTGGCGTGATGGAACAGAAAAAGATGGAACGGAATAAAGCTCTATACCTCGAACGGACCACTTCAATAGCATCAGCGCCTATCGTGGCGAAAGTAAAAGGCGTTAAAACTATAGCCAGGAAATACAAGATGGTTTTTTCACACAACTTCACAGATAAAGTATCCATGGGCGTTGCAGTGTGGTTGGCTACCACGATATTGGTCAGCTATAGTCAATATGCTGAAGCATCCGATTATAACTATACAGGTAGCCGGCAAAACCAGTCCTGGGGCGGACAACAGCAGGACTACTCCACCCGATGGGCCAGGGATACCAAACCCTGGTCCAGGGATTTGTCAGGGGTAGAGCAATCGGGGTTCGACAGGAAAGGAAGTAGTTATTCGACGGGCCGCGGCCAATGGAATGATGAATCTTCCGGGCGCGATTGGCGCTCCGATCGAGGGCCATCCTATGCGGGTGATTTCCAACAATCCGATGGATGGTATCAAGATTCGCCGGCTCACACACGGCAACACGCGGAGACAGGGTCGGAAACAGACTACTGGGGATCCATGAAAGAACAACAGGCCCTTTCCAGTGAACAGCGTGATCCCTGGGCCAAACAAAAAGATCGACAGAAGTCCGATCCATGGCCAAGCTCTCGGTCGGCTTCCGAAAACCGTGACGATCGATGGTCGGAAGATACTTCCTGGTCTCGAGGCAGCAAATCCCAGAGCCCCCCCAATGCCTATGGTAACACGCCCTGGTACGATGAATCGCAATCGGCAAAATCCGAATCGCCGAGGGATTACTCCAGTAGCGGCACGTTATCCGCGCCACAAGACGCGTGGAGCCAGGACCCTTGGCCTGAAAATTCCTCGAAAAACTCTCGGCGCGGTGCCAAAACCCACGCATCGGATGCCGACCTTTCCCAAGGCCAAAAACATTGGGACTCGAACAGAAAAGCGCGTGAAGAAGATAGATCCGAGGCAAATAGACGATGGGACACTAGCCGGTATCGCGAGAAGAATGAACAGCGAGCCAAATACAAACAGCAACCGGAGCCCGCGTACCGTGCTTCTCTCCCCGAGACCACGCAACCCGGATATCCCGAATACTCCGGCTATACGAACCATTTGGGATCCTCCGAATATGCCCCACTCTATCCCAGTGAGCAAGGATATGGTCCACCGCCTGTTCCAGGTTATGGCCATGATGCCTATGGTCCGGGACATACCTATGGATTAGGCGGTTCATATCCGGGACTCTGGAACGTTCCCACCGTGGGCGATTTGCCATGGTCTCCGTTT
>JABDQX010000269.1 GCA_013042035.1 Gammaproteobacteria bacterium | reverse complement strand
GTACTGTTCACGGCGCAGCAGCACGTTTCCGGAGATCGGCCCCTGGACGCGGGCCAGAAAACGGCCGTACTCGGTGAAAAAGGCCAGCCCGACACCACGCTCGGCGCAAAGCCCCATAAGCGGCGCGCTGGCGGATACCTGACCGAAACATACGATATTGCCAAGATTGTGGATTGGCAGGCGCATGCGGGTTTCCCGCTCTACCTGCACCAGAATATTTTCCCGTTCGCGGGCCAGCCATGCTCCCTGGGTGGTAACGTAGAGGGTATTGAGGAGTTTTTTCATGGCGGTTCGTCCTGAAACAATCGGATGTAATCCTGACTCTGGTGCTGTTATTTGATCTCGTCACTCGTGAATCTTGCATACAGCCCCCTTAATAAACTTTTGTTTATCATAACAGGGGGAATCTTTCTATATTAAAGCCTGCCCTTATCATGGGGCTGATTTTCACCCGTCAAGCATCTCCCGGAGATAGGCGCCGACGTTACCGTGTTTCGGCAGACAAATTTCATTCAATGAACAATTTTTGCATTTTGGGCCGGGCTCTGGCGATGGCGTGCGATTTCCGGCCCACATGGTATGCATCCGCTCGGCGAGTGCGCGGGTCTCGGTGCGCAATCCCCCATCGATGGAGACGGGTTCACGCCGTCGCGCCTTGCCATAAAAGAGCGCCCCTTCCGGGATGGAAGTATCGAGCATCTCCTCCAAACACAGGGCCTGGGCACAAAGCTGGATTCGGTCCCAGTCTTCCCGTTTGGATCGGCCTCGTTTGTACTCCACCGGAAAAGGTTGCCAACGGCCACGGCGGCCCGGCAGCGTGACGCCTTTTTCGTTCGGATCTTCCGTGGTTGGATCTTTTAGGCGGTAGAACTCCACCACATCGGCGATGCCGGACAGCCCAAGCGCCTGACTGACAAGCCGCAGGGAGCGGGCGATATGAACGTCCCCCCGGCTATCGGACCGGCCTGTATCAACGCGCTCGTGCAGCACCCGCCCCTCGGCGGTAAAGAGATTTTCCGCCCAACTTTGTTCGATATGGATCAGCCCGAACTGGCGCGGACAGTAGGCAAGGTGCTGAAGGGCGGAGATGGGGAGGAGATCGGGCATGGGGGTCAGCGGCGAATCAGGGTGACCCCGTTCCCCAAATCACGGGATTGCCCTACCCCAACCGATTCGTCCAGGGGGGTTCCATCGAACAGTATCCGGTAATCGGCGAACTTCCGGGCAGGGACGCTATCGTCGGCGCGCTCGATCTGTATCCGCTCGAACAGACTGTGGGCCGGGGCGTTGCCCAGGGAAGCATCGTGCTTGAAGATAAGGATTTCTCTTGCACTCATTTCCCCCCGGGCGGCGGAGCGGTCGTGCTCGAACATTTGTTCCAATGACTGCCAAAAAAGTTCCAGATCATTTTCACCGAACCCGGTCTGCCCGGCGAGTCTGGCGTTGACGAAGCCGTGGACGCGGTAAAGGCCGTAGGGAATGGTGAATTTGCGGCCCATGGTGCGTTCTTTTTCAAGATCTTCTTTTTTTGTGACCGCCATGCGGGTGATGGCGTGTTCGGCAGCGACGATGGGATCGATGGAACGCCCAAAGGTCATCTGGATCGCCCCGCGTACCTGCCCGCAGTTGACCTCGGTGGTCATGACGGCGCCGAAGGTACGGATATCGAAGAAGTTTTGACACATGAAGCCGGTGACCTTTTGGGCGTCTTCGATCTTCTTGGGGAGTTTTTTGGATTCGGGCTTGATATCGTATTTCTCATAGGCCCTTTGGTGCTGGTTGTTGAGCACCGCTTTTTCCTTGACGTAGATCTCGTAGGGCGGGTTTTCGCCGTGGACGAGACCCACGTAATTGCGCACCTTGCGCTTCAGACACACATCGGTGACGAGGCCATGGCCGGTTTCGGCGTCCACCCGGGGCAGGTTGCCGGCATCCGGGTCGCCATTGGGATTGCCATCCTTGACATCGAAGAGATAGATGAAGTCGTAGCGGTTTTTCATGGTGATTTACTCGGATTCGGTGGTGTTTGGTTTGTCGGCTTTTTTGGTGAATAAATCCTTGCGCTGGTGGTAATAGCCGATGGCGAAAAGGGCCTGATCTTCGAGATTGAGATGATTGGGCATGGCGTCCAGATCGCCGAATATCTCCTGGATCAGTGTTTCGCGGTGGATCCTGGCGCCAACGGAGAGCTTGCCCAGGTGATGCTGGTAGTTGCGCAGGATCCGGGGAAAGACCACGGCTGGGGTAGCCGAGGCGGCGCTGTAGAATTTATCTCGGACGCTGGCGTTGACATCTCCCAGGGCATCCTGCTGGGTCTTTTCCAGGGCGGCGAACAGGCGTCCCAGGCGATAGGCGGGTTCGGGTCTTTTGGTGTCGAGGCTCACGGAAAGTTTTCCTTGGGTTGAGTGTTTACGGATCCACCACGCCTTGAGGGTGGCGGCACGCAGGTAACTGATCCGGCGGTCGGCGCGGATGCGCCGGACGATGGCAGCGGCCAGCGCATCGGGATAGGGGGTTCTGTTCAGGATCGCTCGCATCAGAGCACCCTCCAGCAATGGAGAAATGTCTTTGGGCTCACGAGCAGTTTCCCGCAACAGCATTCGGGGGCCGGGAAACTCGCGATCAGGGGTTTTCGCGCCTTCCTGGAACTCGCGGACCATGCGAAGGTCATCGAAGTGGCATTTGAGATTATCGAAAAACCCGCCGATGGTCTCGCTATGCCAGAAGCGCACGGCAAGCCGCGATGCGTTGGGGGCAAGGCCCAGCAGGTAGACGGGGACTCCAGCATCGATCTCCGAGTTCTTGAGGGCGTTTCCCCCTTCGCGCAGGGCGCGTAGCAAAACCATAACGTCGTCGAGTTTGGCCTTTTCCTGGGCGTTCTCGGGGATTTTTTCTTGGGCAGTTGTCTCGGCCTCGGCAGGCAGGTTGCCAGCGAATAGTTCCCTGAACCAACTCTCGGCGGGCGTCGGCTTCCCGGTCCAGAAC
>JABDQX010000256.1 GCA_013042035.1 Gammaproteobacteria bacterium | reverse complement strand
GGATTTAGGTTTAAAATCATAGAGTCCATGATTCCTCTTATCTTACCCAGGCGATGAATAGCCTCGGCCCCCATGTCCTTGAACTGGTCATGGGCTACCGCGAGAACGATGGCGTCATAAATACCTTCTCCCGGGTGCGCGGTCGGAATGATACCGTATTCGTATTCGGCCTTGGTTTTATCTACCCAAGGATCATGGACATCGACTTGGCAATGGTAATCCTTGAGCTGATTGACGACATCAAGCATCCGAGTGTTGCGCAGATCCGGGCAGTTCTCCTTGAAGGCCAGACCCATCACCAAAACCCTGGCGCCTTCGACCCGGATATGTTTTTTGCTCATCGCCTTGAGCAATTGAGCGACAACATAGGTTCCCATGCTGTCGTTTAATCGACGACCAGCCAGGATGATCTCGGGGTGATAACCGATGGCTTGGGCTTTATGTGTGAAATAGTAGGGGTCAACGCCGATGCAATGTCCTCCCACTAAGCCAGGACGGAAGGGTAGGAAGTTCCATTTGCTTTCTGCCGCCTTGAGCACGGCCTCGGTATCGATGCCCATCTTGTTGCAGATGAGGGCCAGCTCGTTGATCAGGGCAATGTTGAGGTCGCGCTGGGTGTTTTCAATAATCTTGGCGGCCTCGGCCACCTTGATGCTCTCGGCCCTGTGGGTGCCGGCGGTGATGATTTCTCTGTAAAGCCCATCAATGAGTTCGGCGATTTGGGGGGTGGAGCCGGAGGTGACCTTTTTGATAGTTGCAATGCGGTGTTCCTTGTCGCCTGGATTGATCCGCTCCGGACTGTAGCCACAGAAGAAGTCCTGATTGAACTTCAGATCCGAGTGTTTTTCCAGAACCGGTACGCAGTCTTCCTCCGTGCAGCCGGGATAGACGGTTGATTCATAGACGACGAGATCACCTTTTTTTAGTATCTTGCCGACCATTTCGCTGGCCTTAATGAGCGCGCTCAGATCCGGGCGTTTGTATTCATCGATGGGTGTCGGAACCGTGACGATGTAGCAGTTACAGGAACGGAGATCATCAATGTTGGCGGTATAACTCAGGTTTACCGCAGCTTTGAGTTCGTCTTGGGTGGTCTCCAGGGTGCAATCATCACCGGATTTTAGTTCATCGATTCGGCGCTGATTGATATCGAAGCCGACAACGCTACGTTTTCGGCCAAATTCCACGGCAAGCGGCAGACCGACATAACCTAGGCCAATAATCGCCAGTTTGATGTGTTTGAGTTGCATTGGATGTTCTCTCACACCTTGCTCTCACACATTAAAATAATCGCGATACCAGAGCACGAAACGGTCAATGCCGTCTTCGATGGAGGTGCTCGGTTTGTAGTGAAACTGTTCGACCAGGTTGTCGACATTGGCGTAGGTATCCGGGACGTCGCCGACTTGCAGGGGTAGGAATTCCTTCTTGGCTTTTTTACCGAGAGCGTTTTCCAGTGCGGCGATGTAGTCCATCAACCCGACCGGGCTGTTATTGCCGATGTTGTAGATTCTCCAGGGAGCCTTGCTCGTACCGGGATCGGGCCGGTCGCCACGCCAGTCCGGGTTGCCCTGCGCCGGGCGATCCAGAATGCGAATAACCCCTTCGACGATGTCGTCGATGTAGGTGAAATCGCGGCGGTGCCTGCCGTAGTTGAAAACCTGAATGGGCTCTCCAGCCAGGATGGCCTTGGTGAACTTGAACAGGGCCATGTCCGGGCGACCCCACGGGCCATAAACGGTAAAAAATCGCACACCAGTGGTGGAAAGTCCGTAGAGATGGCTGTAGGTGTGTGCCATTAGTTCGTTGGATTTCTTGCTGGCCGCGTACAAGCTCAAGGGGTGGTCGACGTTCTGGTATACGGAGAACGGCATGGCGGTGTTGGCGCCGTATACGCTGGAGCTGCTGGCGTAGACAAGGTGTTCCACACCGTTATGGCGGCAGCCTTCCAGGATATGGGCAAAGCCAACGATGTTGCTGTCGATGTAGGCCAGAGGGTTCTCGATGGAGTGGCGCACGCCGGCTTGGGCAGCAAGGTTCACGACGCGTTGCGGTTTGTGCTTTGCAAAGCACTCTTGCATGGCCCGGCGATCGGCCAGATCGAGGCGCAAGTGCGTGTAACTGGGATGGTTGGCATGGCGCGCCAGCCGTGCTTCCTTGAGTGCGGGATCGTAATAGTCGTTATGGTTGTCGATACCGACGACGGTATCGCCACGCCCAAGGAGTCTGAGAACCAAGGCCGATCCGATAAATCCGGCCGAACCGGTGACAAGTATTTTCATGCTCT
>JABDQX010000253.1 GCA_013042035.1 Gammaproteobacteria bacterium | reverse complement strand
ACTATGTGGTTCATCTGGCACAACTGGCGCAAAGGGCCGGTATGGGCGGTGTGGTTTGTTCCCCGCGGGAGATCGAACCGATTCGGCGGGCCTGTGGACCGGATTTTACGCTGGTAACCCCCGGTATCCGACCTGCCTGGGCCGCCAAACACGACCAAATTCGCATCATGACACCGGGTGAGGCCCTGTGTCTGGGGGCTGACTATATCGTTATCGGTCGCCCCATCACCGAGGCGAAGGTTCCGGAAGAGGCCGCCAAACGCCTGTTGCTGGAGATCACGGCCTCGACCTGCGAGGGGATGAATTCAAGCTCTGCGGCATCGCCGGAATTCATGTAGACTAGGTGTGCGGGAGTTGACTGGGCAGTCGCTGTACCGGGCGCGCCTTGCCGTCGATGGCGAAGGCTCGATGTCGGTGCAGAGGAAAGTCCGGGCTCCACAGGGCGGGGTGCCAGGTAACGCCTGGGGGATGTAAATCCACGGAAAGTGCCACAGAAAATATACCGCCTGCCTTCCCTCGAAGGGAAAGCAGGTAAGGGTGAAAAGGTGCGGTAAGAGCGCACCGCGCCCCAGGTAACTGGGGTGGCAGGGTAAACCCCACCTGGAGCAAGACCAAATAAGGGGCCGGTTGCGCCTTAGCGCGTAACCTGGGCGTGGCCCGCGCTAGCCCCGGGTAGGTCGCTGGAGGCGTATGGTGACGTACGTCCAAGATGAATGGCTGTCCTCGACAGAACCCGGCTTATAGGTCGACTCCCGCACTATCGCATCATTAGTATCCCTCAATTCGAACTCTCAATATCTAAAAAGCGGCGTTTCCGAGAGAGCCGCTTTCCTCCAAAATCACACCACACGCTGCTTTACATTCCTTTGTTCCGCGAAGCGGGGCGCTATTGATTTTGTGCGGCAAAATCATTTCTTGTTAAACCCCAACCTCAAGAACTGTTCTTAACTTGATGAGTTAATGGACGATTTTCGTTTTCCCCCTCGAATCACCACTCAAATTCAATAGCTTAAGTAATTGTATGTCAAGTTATTTTCCCGTCATTTCCGGTCAGGAAATTTCCTTGACAGTCGGAAAGAACGGTGCTCATAATTGCATCAAAGTGGGAAAAAGTGGGAGAGAATGGGTGGAAATGGCTGCAATGTCGCGCCCTGGACCTTTGACCCACCAATAAAGACGACAAATCGATAGGTAGTTGTACAGAGAACACGGCACATGTTTCGTGGCGAACACAGTCTTACGTTGGATCCGAAGGGTCGGCTTGCCGTGCCGAGCCGCTATCGCGAGCGAATTGTTGAGTATTGTCATGGCAAGCTCGTGATCACCATCAGCCTCACTGAACGCTGTCTTGCCGTCTATCCGTTTCCGGATTGGCAAAAAATAGAGGATGAGCTTCGTACTCTTCCGGCCTTGGATCGGAAGGCCCAGGCCATCAGTCATCTGTTGATTGGTCATGCCACGGAATGTGATTTGGACAGTCATGGGCGCATCTTGGTTCCGCCTTCCCTACGGGAATTCGCCGATCTCCAAAAGCAGATAAAGGTTGTTGGTCAGGTTGTTAAATTTGAATTGTGGGACGATGGGGCATGGATGCGCCGCCGTCAGGAATTATTGAGTCAGGTAGACGAATTGTTGGCCGAGCCGTCGGATGCCTTGCGTTCATTGGTCCTGTAGTCCTTATGTGCGCCGATAGCCATACGCCGGTTTTGCTGACGGAAGTGATTGAGGCGCTGGCGATAAAACCCGGGGGGATATATGTCGATTGCACCTTCGGGCGAGGCGGGCATAGCAAGAAATTGTTGGAATACACCGGCCTTACGGGGTGGGTGTTTGCCATGGACAAAGACTCCGAGGCGGTGCGGGTCGGAAAGGATATCGCCGAGTGTAACCCTCGGTTCGTGATCGAGCAGGCGTCCTACACAAGGCTTTCAGATTTTACTAAAACCAAATGGACTGTGGCGGGCGAATGTATTTTTGGACGGGTGGATGGTGTGTTATTCGATTTGGGGGTTTCCTCTCCCCAATTGGCCGATCCGAATCGAGGTTTTAGTTTCATGGCGGATGGCCCCTTGGATATGCGGATGGATCCCTCGACAGGCGTTAGTGCGGCGCAATGGTTGGCCAAGGCTACCGAAGGCGAGATCAAGAGCGTTCTCAGGGTATATGGCGAGGAACGCCATGCCGGACGGATTGCCAGGACCATTGTGGGGGAAAGGTGCAAGTCTCCTATCGAAACAACCGGTCAGTTGGTGGAACTGGTCGCGCGGGCAAGCCCCTCCCGTGAGCGAAACAAACACCCGGCAACGCGCACATTCCAGGC
>JABDQX010000249.1 GCA_013042035.1 Gammaproteobacteria bacterium | reverse complement strand
CGATTTCTATCAAAGAACATACCAGCTTGCTTGTCCTTTTGTCCGTTTTCTGCGTTACGTCAACAGTTACATAGAACGACTATGCGCCTGTTGCCGCGCCTTGAATACGAACAAAATACGTCGCAATCCGGTATATTCTTTTCTGGCAATCGCCTTAAATAGTTCACTATTCGCCTCGAACCTTCGCAAATTTATGCCTCGACCCCGCTTTCCCTCGCTACGAATCCCTAAGTCGGGCAAACTCCCAGCACTCCCTTTATTCGAAATTGTCACGCAATCTCAAATAAGGATAATTGCTTGTTGGGGGGGTTAGGAGTTTACTGAAATCCCATATTCTATTCCATAGAGCTGTATGCAAAACTCGCCCTGCGCTCCCTAATTGCGTTGTAGTTTGTTGTAATCCGGACTTCAGACACGCTCTAAGGCACGCTCTGAGTTATGAAGCTCAATTTGAGTTTTGCATTTTCCGCTATGGATTCAAATGCCGCCCATTCGGATACGGCCCCACTTCGCGGGCCAATATTCGAGGGTTTTGTGCTGTCGATGCATGGAAATACAGTATGTGAGTTCTAAATTATGAAACTGAACAAACAATTTACCAGGCAGTTTGTGAACATGTTAGCGCTTCGCGCCAAGGCCGAAAGGGGCTGGGCCTTGATTCGCGCATCGGATTCTCCAGGATCTTTGTTTTTCCGATACCTTAAAAAATCCGTCAAAAGATTCGCAACACAACTCGCCGGACAACTATTCGTCAGACGACTTATCAAGTTGTTGTTACGGGGCGTGTTCGCGGTTCTATATCGGATTCAAATAAAAGGCATCGAGAACCATAAAGCGACCGGGAAACAGGTATTGGTGGTAGCGAATCACGTGTCGTTTCTCGACGCCGTCCTTCTGTGGGTATACCTGCCAGGTGATCCCGCATTTGCCATCAACTCACACATTGCCCAACGTTGGTGGATGCGTCTCGTGCCGCTGTTTGTTCCCCTGCTTCCCATGGAACCCGACAATCCATTGGCCGTCAGGGCACTGATTGCCCGGCTAAAGCAAGATCGAAGCGCCGTTATCTTTCCGGAAGGACGCATCACGGTAACCGGCGGGCTCATGAAAGTATACGACGGCCCCGGATTGGTGGCTGATCGCGTTGGCGCCACATTACTTCCCGTGCACATCAATGGCGCACAGTATACTCCCTTTTCCCGCCTGCGATGCCAGGTGCGATTACGCTGGTTCCCTCCCATTACCATCACGCTACTGCCACCGCGAAAAATCGATGTACCGGAAACCGTTACGGGCATCGAGCGGCGCCGACGAGTGGGCATGGCGCTTGCCGATCTGATGGTGGATCTGTGCTTCTCCAGCCGTAATACCGAACAAACTCTCTATAAGGCGCTATTGGAGGCACGGGATATCCATGGCCCGGGACACATTGTCGTGGAAGATATTCGGCGCGAACCGCTGACATACCATCAGTTCATCGTGCGCACCTATATTCTCGGGCACCTGATGGCCAAGGAGACGAAACGGGGTGAGCATGTGGGGTTGCTGCTTCCCACCTCGAGCGCCACGGCGGTTGCGTTCTTCGGGTTGCACCTCCATGGCAGGATTCCCGTCATGCTGAATTTCTCCACGGGAGCCCGGGGTATGTTGTCAGCGGCAAAAACCGCTCAAGTCGACACAGTGTATACCTCCCGGCGCTTTGTGAGCGAGGCAAAACTGACCGATGATGTCGAGAAACTCGCCGCCCGGGAAATACGAATACGCTATCTTGAGGATATGGTCCGGGATGCCGGGTTGGGTCTGAAGTTACAGGGCGTGATCGCCGCCCGCTTTCCCCATCTGGCATACCGCCGGTTGTCCGGCAATCCCAATCCAAACGCTCCGGCCGTTGTCTTGTTTACCTCCGGCTCGGAAGGCACACCCAAAGGGGTGGTGCTATCTCACGCAAACCTGATATCGAATATCGAACAGATGAAAAGCCGCGGTGATTTCCGTCCCACGGATGTTGTGTTGAATGCGCTACCGACTTTCCACTCCTTTGGCTTTACCATTGGCACGCTGCTGCCAATGTTCTTGGGCATGAAGGTGTTCTTTTACCCCTCGCCGCTCCACTATCGGATTATTCCCGAGATTGCCTATGAAACGAATACCACGATAATGTTCGGCACCAATACGTTTCTGTCTGGATATGCCCGTCACGCCCATCCCTATGATTTTCGAAGTTTACGTTACGTATTCGCGGGGGCTGAAAAATTGCAACGCGGTACGCGGGAAACCTGGATGGAAAGATTTGGTGTCCGCGTCTTCGAGGGCTACGGTGTCACGGAAACCTCTCCCGTACTGTCCGTCAATACGCCAGCCGAAAATCGTCCGGGCAGCGTGGGCCGACTGCTATCCGGTGTCGAATATCACCTTGAGCCGGTCAGTGGCGTCGAAGAAGCCGGTCGGCTTTGGGTGCGCGGTCCCAACGTGATGTTAGGCTATCTGCTATCCGATACACCAGGAAAGCTGCGGCCGCTCAAGACGGATCTCGGGGACGGCTGGTATGATACCGGTGATATCGTCAGTGTCGACGAAGACGGTTATCTCTGGATCCGGGGACGTGCCAAGCGGTTTGCAAAGATTGGCGGTGAGATGATTTCACTGACCGCTATCGAAGAATTCGTGCATCGCGTCTGGCCTGCCTTCTCCCACGCGGTGGTAGCAATACCGCATGAGCAAAAAGGCGAGCAATTGGTATTGGTAACCGAATGCCCGAAGGTCGATCGCCGGGGCCTTCTGAAGTACGCAAAGGACGAAGGACTCGGCGAGGTTGGCGTACCGAAAAAGATCGTCTTAACGGAAACCGTTCCCTTGCTCGGCACGGGGAAGACAAACTATGCGGGGGCGGAGGAACTCGCCATGCGCGACGTCCGGCAAGATGTCAATTTTGAATAACGCCGATCCTTGTTTTTTCCGCGCATTTTTCATAATAATTTTGCAAATCGAAACTACAAAGTAAATTGCATGTCATCATCCACAGATAGCGAAAAAAACAAAACCCCGAAATCTCCCGAAAAATTGGTCGTTCGTCATTCCCCTATCGGGGGCGATCATACCGCCGGAGTGGATCGAACAGAGATTCCGTTGCGTCCACAGGCAACGAGAAAAGTCGCATCGGAAGACGACGCTGTTCGGATGTTGCGGGGATTTTATCTAGGCAAACCGGATGTCCCGGATCCGGAAGAGGCCGTCGACGGACGGTATTTGCCCGCGTTTCTCGGCCCTTATCGGGATGAGCCAGCCCTGCGTCACGATTACCCGTTATTTCTCGCCTGTGCGACCGACATTGCCCGAACGGACACCCAGGTTTCTTCCGGCATTTCACAACCTGCACAAAACCATGACGGTGTATTCCCGCTACCGGGCTTCTTCAACGGCTTCATTGGGGATTTCGAAAACAAAACCAAACGACTGTTGGAAGAACACCTGGTCCGGTTAGAGAAGCACATTGTCGAAATCGTCGACCATGGCGATGACAACAGTGAAGGACCAAGAGAGGCCGAGATCGTACTGGAAAAGGCGATACAGGCACTGCTTACGTCCCTGCACCTTGGAGATAAACAGCGCGAACAACTGGAAACAGGGCTGACACAACTCAAAGCAAGGGTACCTTCAGGACAATTTTTACCGTTTAGTCGGCGCGCACCGCTGCATATGCTGGCCCACACGGCCAAACGCCGTTATCAATCGCAACACACGCAAACCCTTCTTCAGGTAAAAAACCTGACCGATCGGCTAAACGCACTCATTGAAATGGAGAAAGGCAAATCCATCGAGGCTATCGAACCCAAAATGGTGCTTGACAGTATCGGCATTGGCGGTGAACGTTTTCTCGATCCACTCGCACTATCCGATCTGATGGATCATAGCCATGGGTCTCGGATTATGTCCCCGGAGCAGCATCGACGCATTCGGGAAACCCTGGATGTCCTGGAAAATGAACAGATAACCGGTATGGAGTCACCATCGCCGCAGCTAATCCTTGTTTGCGGTACCGCGGTCAGTGGCGCATACGGACTATCAAGCGATCAGTTGCCGACAGATCTGTCCGAGGAATGGGAACTTCGTGAATCATCGGACCCCTTTGCCACGGCGATGGCTGTTTTCGATGAACAAGTGGAACGATTAATCCGGCTCGCACTTGCCATGCGGATCGCCACCATTGAGTTGGAGAATAGTTATGAACCCGAGATCCACGATATCTGGTTCTCGAGTTTCGACTGGCGTACGCTCTCGGAACACGAATCGAAACTGGCACCGGTAGTGCTGGTGGTCGATTCCGCTTCGAACGTAGCCCAAAACGGGCTTATCGGGTTATCTCGCCTGTTACATGCCGACCGCCCCATACAGGTCGTTCTGGAAACACAACCCGGCATGGATCCGGGTGCGAGGGAGGAGGCTATTGCCGGTGCAACGTGCCGCACGGAGCTCGGTTATCTCGGCATCAGCCATCGTCAGGCAGTCGTGGTGCAATCCTCCGCCACACGCCCTCAGCACCTGCTGGCGGGATTCGAGATGGCGCTTCGAGCCGGACGGCCGGCCTTGCATCTATTGGGATCCGGTTATCCGGGAAATACGGAGCAATCACTGTCATTATGGCCCTGGCTCCTTGAGAGCGCGGCCGTGGAAAGTCGCGCCCATCCCCTCCTTCAGTACAATCCGGCATTGGGTGGAAAATGCACTGTTCCTTTATCCCTTGCCGACAATCTTCAACCGAAGACCGATTGGCCCGATCACCCTTTCCAATACCGCACGGAGGACGGCACCGTTACGGAAGTTTTGATGACATTCGGGTTTGCCGATTATGCGCTACTGGATCCCCGCTGGTGGCCACATTTTTATCCGGTACCGGATACCCTGGATGCAAAAGAAATAATACATCTGGATAACTATCTGGCCCTGGACCCCGAACAACGGGGGCACCAATTGCCTTTCCTTTGGGCCGCACATCAAGATGAACGTACGCGTGGAGCGCGGTTACGCCGACTGATCGTGTCCACGATACTCGTTGAGGCGTGCCTCGATCGCCGTGAATTCTGGCGTACGTTGCAGGCCCTGGCTGGTGTACGTAATCACCATGTGGATATTGCTGTCTCACAGGTGAAAGCCAAGGCCGAAGAAACAGCGGAAGCGCAACGGGTATTGCTCGTAACCGAGCATCGGATCGAACTGGCAAAGACAAGAAAAGAAGCCGGCGCCAATGCGCTGCGGCGACTGACGGAATCTCTGTTGGCCATGGATCTTAGCTCGATACCAAGCTCATCCGATACCGATGCTCGCGAAACGAGCACCTTGCCACCGCCAGCCGCGGCCCACACGCCTATCGTAAAACACAGTGAAAACGAGGGGCGGCAAC
>JABDQX010000245.1 GCA_013042035.1 Gammaproteobacteria bacterium | reverse complement strand
GTTGCCTGACTATCTTGGTTTTTTCGAGTTCGTGCATAACGTAAGGCAGCGAGGCAAAAGGCTCTTGGAATCCCTACTTCGGCTTTTCCTCACCCAGCAACCTGGAATCCAATAAGAGCCTTCTTTTATCGATTGCTCGAGTTGGCTGTCGCAGTAATCGAGGGGTGCGCTTGCCCCCCAGGAGAGGGCGGGGAGGAGAAACAGGAGCGCGGCAAGGGAAAGGAGGTGGAGGTGTTTCATGTCAGAGGCTCTTTGTTTATAGGGAGTGGGATTGTCATTGGGGTTTTCTTTGGTGGTTATGGGGAGGGGGATCTTCTTGTTCCCAAGGCACGTGTGAACGATCTTGTTGGGGTGAGGAACGAACCCCAACATAAAGTCCCGATATCGGTCTTTGTTGGGGTTCGCGTAAACGCTCACCCCAACCTTGTATGATGTTTTTTTATATTCTGTTCCATTATTTCTCTGAAAAGAGAAGCCAGTAGGAGTCATGAAGAGATAGACTCCAAAAGTCTCAGGGAAGCCGTTCCAACCTTAGGCCTAGAGCCTGTACGTAGATCGGCTCCCTGCCCTTGCACTAGCGCCTGCTTTGCCATTTCCGGCAGTTCGATGGGAACAAACATCGCCGCCTCATAGAGATAGCCATCGGGTTCTGATTTATCCTCATCCAGAATGCGCACCATGTTGTGCATCTTGGCTTCGACATCCGGCAGCACAGGATAGACCTTGCCCAATATGAGACTGGCCGGATTGCTGTTATTGTCAATGCATATGGCGAAATATTTCATGGGAGAACCTCTTTATCTTGAAATCCCGGCGTCCTATACCATGGGCTTCGAACCAGTGTATTTCCGCTTCACGGATTGTACCGTCCGCAAGCTTCACGGTAGCGTGCCCCTTCATCTTCCTCCAATGGCCTTCTCCATAAGTACGCGCCAGATAGCGCCTTATGTATACGCCCCGGCCCGTTGCGATGGTCTCGATGTCGGTAATCTTGCCAAGAATCTCGAATTCCATTCTTCTTTCACCAGAAGGGGAGGGTGTCCTACAATTTTCCGGTTTCCACGCAGAAAGTGGGAACCGGAAAATGGGTATGCCGTACCCACGCAGAGCATGGGAACGAGGAAGTACTCATGAAGCTTTATACTCGGTCCATTCACCCTTGGTCTCGTTGATTTCTTTTTCCACCTTTAGCCACTCTTTGAAAGCCTCGTTCCCTGCCTGACTCCAGTGTAAGTGGATACTGCGAATATCATCTGGCGAACGCATGGTGTTACGGGCACACGACAGACCCGGATAAAACTCCGAGAATCCACGCGCGAAGTTAACCTCCAGAATCCACGTGTCTCGATCACTGTTCTGCATATGCAGAATGAATTTTTGAGCATTGCCGCCAACGACCTTAGCACCACAAACTTCGTGTGTATGCTCCGACAAACTGCGATCCATATTCAACTCAATTTCATTCCATTGCCTTACATAACGGCGGTACATTCGGAATATCTCTTCTTTCTGAAATGGATCATCAAGCACGATTCCAGAAGTGGTGTACGCCCAACGCTTTCCGTCCCAAGGTTTTTTTCCGATCCAGTATGCAGTTTTTCCAGTCATGTTTCCTTCCAGTTTTGTGGGATATAGCGCGTGAACGAACCCCAACATGAAATCCCGATATCGGTCTTTGTTGGGGTTTGCGCGGGGCGCTTACCCCAACCTTGCGCTATTCCTCGAACATGATTTTATTGAATGTTTGCAAATATTCTGGACTTGGCCACAATTTCTGCGAGTCTGGTAAGCGGTTCTTAGGAATTGGACCTTCTATCGCCTCATATTCTTTGAGATCAAAGCCGCATTTGGTTGCCTCTGTCTTTACCGGTTCTGGAATATCAATCATGTATTGCCGGGCAGGTGAGTCATAGCTAAGACGAATTACTCCAGAGTCCAATGCCCAATGACATTGCTTATTAATGCAAAGTCCATTGGTGACGGAGTTAATGTTATGGCTGGACCACGGAAGTATGTGGGCGGCATCAACGCCTGCCGATGCCGTTATTTCCATTTTAGGAAGTCTTTGTCCGGTGAATAAGCAAGTATCATTGTAAACCGCTCGCACCTTTGATCGAAATTGCGCAGCGGCGCTTCCGCGAATGGAAACCTGACGCCATCTTTTAAGATTTTCGATTCTCGCCAACTGGGGCATGTTGTCATCATCAAGCCCGAATGCACTTCCGATAATTATTGGTTTAGAATCTTCTTCCTCAATGTCGGCAAGTAATCCCATTGATGCTTCGATGCGTTTAAGCGGGTCGTGAACTGTGCCGAAATGATCCAGCAGGGTCTTCGCGGACCGCTCGACTGCCTTGAAGTCTACTTTGGATGCGTAGACGCAATCCCGATGCGCTTGGAGCAACGCCCCCAATTCGGAATCAGTTTCACCCGCGATTTCCCAAAGCACCAATATCCTCGACATGCGGTCAACGAACCTGATACGTTGTTCAAGCCCGTCGTGATTGGCAAGTAGGATATCGGTTGGACGCACGATAGCCTTGTCTGTCGATACCGAACTGAGATCGATTTTGATCGCTGTGATAGAGTAATTCTCGAAGCTGACCAGAACATCGCCACCTGTATTTCTAAATTCTCGTTTTGGTTTCGGTAAAAGAAGGATGCCAGCGATAAGGCGATAGAGGTGTGTGGTTATCTTTTGATCGTCCAGTTTGATGCGGGGTTTTCCTTGCCGTTGATCTGCTCTTGCCCGCCCCGGAATCACCAAATCCGGTGTCAACTCATAAAACAGTTTTCTGTTGAAAAGATCAGATGCTTTATAGGCCCCCTGAGTTCCGGCTAGTTCGTAGACACCGCGCCCGCCACCTGTTCTGAGTGCTATTCTCATTTCATTCTCGTAGCTGAAGCCTCTCAAGCGCCTCGGTCAATGGTCCAAATAATTGTCGCTCCTGACTATTAACTCGTCTGAGGATGCCTTTGGCTGCATTTGAAGACAAGAAATACTTTTCATCGGGTCGAGCCTTATCCAACACGTCCACAAGAAGAGACGAGACGGGCTCTCGTGGCATATGTGTTAGCTTATTAAGCATGATGCATTCGAGGTTATCCATTATGCCAGCACCTGCCCACCTGATTTTTGGAGCATCATCATGCCCTGAAATTTCAGGTAGATTAATACGCCGAGCTTCAGAATTCCTAAACTTTGTTGTGTGTTCAGCGAATCTTTCTATATCATCGGGCCGGCAGAATGTACCTACTACGTCGGGAGATGGGTTGTGGAATTCCTTTACTACTCTTCGCCCGATCCATTCTACAACCGGTACGGAAACAGCGTTCCCAATTGCTTTGTATCTTAAGCTATCAATCTTCTCGCTCGATAACGAAGAGTCCCCATTTGGGATCGTCCATCCAGCAGGATATCCTTGGATTCTCTCGCATTCGGTTGGCGTCAAACGTCTTACCTCGGATTCATAGGCTACGTAGGATCTGCTCCAGTCGGTTCCAGTGTGACGTCCGGAGGTTGCCGCCAGACAAAACGCCACCTCTGGAACGACAGCCCCGGTAATTTCGCATTTCGATGCCCGAAGAAAGCCTATCCGAGGATTTTCAGGTTTCTCGCAGCGCCCGTATTCGAACAACACATGATAGGCGGCATCAACCGAGCCGTTCCATGCGCAGATAAATACCCTAGGTCTTGACTGTGGAGCCCCAAAGTAGCGCGTATTGAGTGTTCTCCAAGCAACACCATAGCCAAGGCTACTGAGCGAGTGGAGCAGGATAGCGAAGTCTTGCCCATTGTGTGAATTAAGGAGCCCCATAACGTTTTCCATAATTACGACTTGTGGGCGTTTGTTTTCGATCAGTTTGGCGAAGGGATAAAACAGCCCGGTATTCTTCCCTTTGAACCCATCTCTTCCAAGCCATCCGCGCGCTACTGAAACATCCTGACATGGAAACCCCCCGCACCAGACATCCGCGTCCGGTATTGAGGATGGCTGCAATTCTACGATGTCCCCATGTTTTTCTACTTTTGGCCAGTGTTTGGCAAGAATGCTCGTACAAAAAACATCCACTTCACACTGAAAAGTCGGCACAATGCCCGCTTTTTCAAAACCTAGGTCAAATCCGCCTATCCCGGTAAAAAAGGAAGCACCTCGTATTTTTGATTGCATGGCTGAAGATCGATTTCCGCGTAACGATTATTTATTACTATTCTCACCGGTTACCAAAGTTCCCCGCCCCTTCCGGGCAGGAACAGGAATCCATCCCGTTCCCCCCTTTGTCCTGGCTCTTCCACTCGGCGCACGGGATCTTCTCCCGGCACAGGACCTTATAGGCGGTCGCCTTGCTACCGTGGATGGGGTTTTCCCATTTGAGTTTGATCCGACCTTCTCCCTACCCGGCGTCCGCGAGATCCAGCGCTTCCTTGCGTCCTCTCCAGCCGGTGGGCTTGAGTTTCACTTGTTCCTACTGTCAGGCGCATCACAATATTCTGCCTTTCCAATAATCCGGTTTTCTGTTCAGTTGTGTTACCGCGATAATCAGAATCCCGTCGTCTTTGATCCGGTATATCACGCCGTACGGAAATCACCTGGCCAGACATCTTCCGGTATTTTTCGTCAGTGGCGTCCATGCCTCGGGAAACGTAACTACCTTCTATGAGGCCGCGTAAGTCAACCCCTTCGTTAATCAGCTCTTCATTACCTGCTGACCATCTTGATTTACCGAGCCATCCGAATAATTACCTTGCTGAACAAATGTCCGCGCTTGGGTTAGGC
>JABDQX010000244.1 GCA_013042035.1 Gammaproteobacteria bacterium | reverse complement strand
CCGGCTTATGGGGCACGCATCATCCTAAACCGGCTCACGTCCGAGATGCCGTACCATGCGCCGAACCGGATGAACCATGGTAGGGGATGCTCAGCTCATGCACGGCATCGACCAATACACCGACCCGCTCGGGATCCACATGGGGCTGAATGCCATGCCCGAGGTTGAAGATATGCCCGGTGCCGCGGCCAAACTCCCCGAGTACCCTGGCCACTTCCTGGCGAATGCGCTCTGGCCGCGCATACAGGATACAAGGGTCCACGTTTCCCTGTAGGACAACCTTTTTACCGACCCGCTTTCGCGCTTTCCCCATATCCGTGGTCCAATCGATCCCGATGGCGTCACAATCGGTGTCGGCCATTTCTTCGAGCCAGGCGCCACCGCCCTTGGTAAACAAGATGATGGGCACTCCCCGTATACCGGCAACAATCCGATGCAGATAGGCCAGCGAAAACGCTCGGTAATCCGGTGTCGATAGGACACCGCCCCAGGTATCGAACACCATAACCACCTGAGCACCGGCATGGATCTGGGCGCGCAAATAGCCGATCACGGCGTCGGTGAGGATTGTCAGCAGACGGTGTGTCAGATCGGGTTCCTGAAACATCATGGCCTTGATATGGCGGAAATCCGTAGAACTCCCCCCTTCCACCATATAGGTTGCCAGCGTCCATGGACTGCCGGCAAAACCGATGAGCGGCACGCGAGCATCCAATTCGTGCCGGATCAGGCGAATGGCATCCATGACGTAGCCAAGATCGCTTTCCGGATCGGGAACGCCCAACCGATTGACATCATCGGCGCTTCGTATCGGATGCGCGAAGCGTGGGCCTTCTCCTTCGGCGAATGTCAGACCAAGACCCATGGCACCGGGGATGGTGAGGATATCGGAAAACAGGATTGCCGCGTCCAGGGCAAATCGGTCGATGGGCTGGAGAGTAACCTCGCAAGCGAGCTCGGGATTCTCACAAAGGCGCAGGAAGCTACCCGCGCGCGCCCGTATCTGCCGATATTCAGGGAGGTAACGGCCTGCCTGACGCATTAACCACACCGGGGTCGCGTCTACCGGCCGGCGAGCCAGCGCGCGCAGCAGACGGTCATTTTTCAGGATAGGAATCATTGGGCTTTTTTCAAGATGTCGTCAATACTGATTGGCCAGGGTTTGCCTTCCCGTAGCGCCGAGGGTAGCGCTTGGATTCCCTTGCTTGCTGCTTTACGTGTCGGGTAGACACCATACACGATAACAAACCAGTCCTTGCCTTTATTGCTGGTTTTGAACCAGGCCGCCCGTGAATCCAGCCGATGCTCCCGGATAAAAGCCGTCATTCTTTCCTTCGCGGACAGTCCAACCAACTGAATAGTGAAGTCATCAGGATTTTGTCGACGCAGCCACGCCGCGGTATGCACGGCAGTCTGTTTCGGGAGACGCTCGGGGATGCGTGCTGATTTTGGTTTTTGTCGCGACGGCGCGCTTGAGGGTGGCTTGACCTTGACTGACCCGGGTGCTGGCTTCGCCTTATCTTTCACGGATGTCGATAATACCTTTTCGTCCGTGCCCTTACGGTGAGAATCGAGATCACGGGATGCCGTCATGGGTGGAGGACTTATGGTAGGCGCGGCTATCGGCGCTGTAACAATCGGCTCCGCGGTAACCGGTTCTACCGTAGGATCCGGCACATGACGGTTCGGTGCATCCGTGGGAAGCCGCTTCTCGCCAATGGCCTTCGATGCATCGGCCAAGGCCCTGTTGGAAGCCTCGCTCGGAACTTCGCCCGAAGTCTCGTTCGGGGCGCCGTCCGACAACATACCATTATCCGGTTCCGGCAAGTTTGTTGCCGTGATGTCTCCCGAAACAGCGATGTCTTCCGAGTCGGTGGCCGTTGGCGGCCAGGGTGCTATGGCGGATTTGAATTCTTCAACCGGCGTGGCAGCCTTTTGTAGAGCAGTTCCTTGATTGGACATTATCTCCAGGGAAGACGGCGATGTCTGTCCAAGCGCTATATCACCCAACCCGATATCAGGATTCAATGTATTGGTCTGCTGCGTGTTCAGGGAAGGAATTGGCATCGGCAAGGTTACCATTTCCGTTTTCTTCCCAGGTTCGTGGTTGATGATAATCAATAAAGGGATGGCAATTATTAGCAGTCCCCCTATAAGCGCTAGCGATTTTCTCCGTTGTGCAAGGGTATCGAGCACTAAATTGCCTACCGTTTGTCGCCCCCGTCCCCCCGCGCGAACCTTTCGATGTGACATTGGTCGACGGTTGGGCTCGCGATTTTGCAAAAATTGCTCGGCAAGTCGATTAACGTTGGCGGGCAACCCCTTGGATGCATGGTAAATCGATCGAATCACACCATCCGTAAAGGGATTGTCTCCTACCAGATTGGTTTGATTCCAACGCAGATGAATGTAATCCCCCGCCTGCTCTTCCGTAAAGGGTGGGACATCCATTGTGTGGGTGATTTCATTGTCGGAGGCCGACATCAATTCACGAATGCGCCGTACACTTTCCGGTTTACAGATTAAAACGATCCGTGCATTGATATCCCCATCGACGGACGACAATTCCGCAAGGAGCTGTAAATCTTCCAGGGAGAAAGGCTCGTTACCATCCACGATAATGAGCGGAATCCCACCGCTATTGTGGAGTGCCCCGATATGATCGAATAAGGCACTTTTCATGGCGTCCGCGTCCCGAGTGGAGAGCGTCAGGTTATATTCTGTCAGCAACCGTTCCAACAATCCGACACCCGGCTGCACCGGCTCTTCGACACAAAGCGCAACCGTCGGAACCGAACAGACCTCCCAGCGTGGATCGGCCAATGTAACCAATTGTTTTAACAGTGTGCTTTTTCCTGCCCCTTGCTCACCCACCAGAATCAGGAAAAAACCACTCGACTGAATCAGATGGCGTAACAGATCCAATCGTTGTGTCAGCACCGGGGTTGCGAAAAAGAAGTTATCCGGTACGCTTTCCAGGGAAGCGGTGGAAGAAGTCGAATCGGGGGTGCTCACATGCCGCCGAAAAAGTTTTTTTATCACAAGTGCCTCGCACGGAATAACTCATAGGAAGTCAATGCAAAACATGGATTGTGCTTCATAACAAGGAAAAATGGACACGAAAGCGGCGCCAACACGGAAGCAAACGAACATTTCGAGTACATTTTTAACACAGTTAGGAAGTGCAAGATGAGTTTTGCATACAGCTCATAGTTTTGGGTATTAGCCTGTTTCCAGTACCGCATCCAGCGCATCAGGATCGAATGCATCGGTAACGACCGCATCTCCGATGCCCCTCAATAACACAAGGCGCATTCTCCCACCAAGAACTTTTTTATCCACGGACATCAGTTCCCGCATACGATCTGGCGTGAGATCTTGCGGCGCGCGAACCGGCAAATGCGCCCTGCGGATAACATCTTCTATTCTAAGTGCATCGGCCGCTTCCAACCACCCGAGACGCACCGATAACCGAGCGGCCAACACCATGCCGACAGCCACCGCCTCGCCATGCAACCAGATTTTATAGCCAAGTCCCGCCTCGATGGCATGTCCAAAGGTATGCCCAAAATTGAGCAAGGCGCGCATACCCGCTTCCCGTTCGTCCGCACTCACCACGCTCGCCTTGTTTTCACAGGAGCGGTGGATCGCATAACGCAACGCATCGGGTTCGCGCGCAAGCAGATCCTCGATATGATCATCGAGCCATGTAAAAAAATCGAGATCTCGAATCAGTCCGTATTTGATCACCTCCGCCAATCCGGCGCATAACTGCCGGTCATCGAGCGTCGCCAGGGTATCCGTATCCACAAGCACGCTGATTGGTTGATGAAAGGCACCGATCATATTTTTACCAAGAGGATGATTGACCCCGGTTTTACCCCCCACCGACGAATCCACCTGGGCCAGCAATGTGGTCGGCACTTGAACAAATGCAACGCCACGCTGATAACATGCCGCAGCAAAACCCGTCATGTCACCGATGACGCCGCCGCCCAGCGCGACGAGGGTACAGTCACGGGCATACCGTCGATTTAGCAGCGCGTCGAACAACGGATTCAGTGTTTCAAGATTTTTATATTTCTCGCCATCCGGTAATACGACGGTCTCGATACGATAGTCGGCACGACGATGATTCTGAAGAGCAGCTTGGATTTTTTCGAGGTATAGCGGCGCGATCGTTTCATTGGTCACGATCATGATATCGGAACCGGGAATTCCCTTTGTCAACAAATCCGCCAGCAGTTCCGGTTTATCGAAAAGTCCTCTACCGATATGGATGGGGTAACTGCGCTCCCCCAGATTTACTGTCATCGTCAATTGCATGATTTATAGTACTCGATATCCACTATCCACTCTGGATTTTCATAGATTAAACCGATCCTGCATCGCCAAAACAAACCTTTTCGCATCCTCGACAATCTGCACGGCATCGCCCTCTTCAAGGGAATCACCCGTGTAGTCTGCCACCAATCGGAACTCTTGCGCCCTATTGAGGATACGTCCCAGTTCCGAAGAGATTTTCCCCGGTTTGACCAAGTGCAGGCCAAAAGCGGAAATCAGGCCACCGTGGGTTCTGGTAGTTTGCGTCCGTGCCGGCACATCGGCGGCCATCAACGCTGCCCGCGCCGCATCGAACATAGCGTAATAGGCCCGGTTACAGGCCCCATCCACATCTCCCGCCTCTAATAACAACTCCGCCGATTGGGCTGCGCGCATCGCCTTTCCCATCATCTCCCGGCCGTTCATAACCACATCCCCTCCCTGGCGATATTTTCCAACAGATATGGATTGGAATAGCTATCAGGATGTTGCCACTGCGCTTCCCAAACCGGTAGCGGATCAATGAGGACTTCCGTTTCCAGCAACACATCAAAAGCAATATCCGCCATGGCCAATTTGGTGGGAAGCAATCTCTCCGGTTCGCCGCGCAGCAAAACGGCAATATCCGCGTCGCTGTCAGGCCGGAAATCGCCTCGCACCCGGCTGCCGAATAACAGGGCGTCACTGACCGGGTATTTCTGGCGGATCCGGGTCAGGAACATCGCCGCAGCTCTGGCAGTATCCGGGTCGATTCCATAGTCAGCAGTTGTCATAGGGAAGTTCTCTCGATCCGGTCGGTCATTACTGTCTTTCCGAATCTTGCGCTTTGGAAGGATTCGCTCATTGGGTCGCGTTCCCCAACTCGTAATTTCTCATTCGTCATTCACAATTCTTTCAGCGCCTGGGCAGCATCCTGGGCATGCGGTGCATCTCCCACCTGCTCGAAGAGCGCCTTGGCCTTCTCGAGGTTCGTGCGGGCCTCGGTTTTGTCGCCAATCTCGTCCCGGTAGAGCGTACCCAAGTTGAAATACTGATTGGCCGAGGTGTGCCGGTCGCCGATGCGCTCGGTAATCGCCAGGGACTGGCGGTAATACTCCAGCGCCCGGGCCACGTCGCCCTTTTGCTTGTAACAGATGGCCAGATTGCCGTAGACCTGCGCGGCATTGGGTTCATTGCCGATTCGCTCGTAGATCGCTACCGCCTTCTCGTGCATCCCGATGGCCTCATCCAGGG
>JABDQX010000242.1 GCA_013042035.1 Gammaproteobacteria bacterium | reverse complement strand
GGTCTGACCCGTGACGCTCAGGGATTCGGTCTGAACATTGCCTTCCACGTGCAGGTCCGCCTCGGGCAAATCGGTTCCCACGCCGATTTTCCCCCTGACAAAGACATCGGTATCGATGGTCAGTTTGTCACTGGTGTGGATGTCCCCCACAACGTCCAGGCTTGCGCCGGGCTCTTTGGTGCCAATCCCCACCTTCCCGTCGTGGTCCACATACAGGGCGTCCCTGGGTCCGCCGTTGATGCCATCCAGGGAGTGACTATTGATCGCCACATTGATATCCGTGCTGGTATCCACGGTGACGCTGTCGGCGGGCAGGGCATTGAGACTCAGATCGAAGCCGATGAATAGATCCACATCGCGCCCCTTATAGGCCATGGCCTCGCCTTCGCTGGCATAGATCGCCAGCAGGGTGCCATCTTCCAGATAGAACCCGACTTCCCGCACCCAGTATTCCTCGGGACCGGTGATATTGGCCGTGATGTGTAACTGGCTCTCGCCAATCGTCTCGGCATTACTGACCGGTACGCGCTGTTTCTCCGTCTCGAGTGCGATGGCTGAACTATCGGATTGATATCCGGCGTCATCGATGCCGCTACCCAGGGCAATCTCCGTAATCTTTACGGATTTTTCTTCCCTGAGGGCCGCGATAATCGCCTGTATTCCCACTTCGGTAATAATGGGTACCAAGCTGTTGTCTTCCGCCTCCGAGACAGCTTCTACTTCCGTGACGGTTTCCTCTTCCGTAACAGCTTCTACTTCCGTGACATTCGATACCGAATCGCTCATTTTTCTATCTCCCGTTTGTGGAATGTAAGTTTTTAGTTTTTGCGTACTTAATATCGATTTTTAGCCTTGCGCCATTCGCTCCAAGATTACGGACAGGTCTTCAACTAAAAACAAACTCATCTGTAAAGATTTCCCGCTTTTATTCGAGAAAGGGTGTTTCCAGATCGTGGGTGCCTATTTCACGCAGGTATATCGGATCAGTTTGATAACCCATGTCGATGGTGACATCGATATATCTTTTATCACTGGGAATGAATTCCTTCGGGATACGCGCGGCCATATAGCGTTGATACCATTTGCTGTTCCAATGGCGCGCGAATGGATTTTGATAACCGGCGGAAAATCTTTCGATTTTCCGTTCCTCACCTTCCACGGTAATCGTGATACCCGCGTGCATGGCGCCATTCGAATTATCATTACGCTCAATGAGATAAATCAGCTTATCCGTACCGGAAGGCAGGACAGGGACACTGATGGTAGTGGTTTTTCCGCTTGGTATTTTTGCAAGAATATCGTGGTTCCAACTCTGATCGACCCAGGTGATTTCCTCACCACCGTTATAGGCATTTTTATAGACATTGGCGGCCTGCGTGGTGTGATGCCAGGGATTTTTGCTAAAGGCCAGTCCGGAAAACCAAAGGCCATCCTCGTCGCCCGGATGTTCGAGTAGCGCGACGTCCTTGCCCGGTTCCACGGGGATTCCCAGCCATTCATGATATCTGGCGCCCCCATCGGCAAGGGAGCCATCGGGACAGTAACGGTTATTGAAGCGGCCACCCCCCACCCAGATGCCATAATCCTGATCCTTCAGACCTTCGGCAGTGAGGGAGCAGGCCTGGAATCTCGTCCACTGTGGGCTAGTGTCTTCCTGGGCGCTTAGCACTCGCACCCAAAGCGTGTCATACCCCGCCGGTACGTTGACTCTGGCGCCCGTGAAGTCCGCGATGTTGTTATCGCCTGTTCCGTAACATATGGCTCGGCGTCCGTGATACGCATTGTCTTGGTTGTTATGGGTGGTATCGTCGTATGCCGGATCCCCCAATTTCCCGATGACACCGGCCTCCTTGGCATCGAAGATGTCCTGATAGACCAAAGGGCTGTCATCGCCCAAAAGTGTTGGTGGATACATATGGTTCTTCATGGGGTTATAACGGTATCCTCCTTCGACCTGCATCCTTTGCCGGGCCACGAGCCCCCCTTCGATGGTGGCGCTCCCTGCCAGGATCGCGCCTTCGGTCCGGATGTCTTCTTTCACATCCAGGG
>JABDQX010000235.1 GCA_013042035.1 Gammaproteobacteria bacterium | reverse complement strand
GTTATGGGATTGCCGGGTAATTTTTCCAACCGCGTTTTGGCGGTCGAAGAGAAAGCATTTGTTTTTCGGAAAGTTCAAAATACAGCTTACACGATTCCAAGTTAAAGAGGCTCGATATCCCGTATGCATCCCACACAATTCGACAACATCCTGGTTGTGCTCGTCGGCACGACGCACCCGGGCAACATCGGTGCCGTGGCCCGCGCCATGAAGACCATGGGACTGCGGCGACTGGCGTTGGTCAATCCCAAGCGCTTTCCTTGCGCGGAGGCGACCGCGCGGGCCGCCGGCGCGGACGATGTGCTCTATGCCGCCCGGGTATTCGATAATCTGTCGACGGCGCTGGCCGATTGCCGGTGGATCGTCGGTACCAGCGCCCGTGTTCGCAGTCTCCAGTGGCCCGAGCTAACCCCCAGGGAATGCGCAAAAAAGACCGTGACAGCGGCAGAGGATCGGCAGGTGGCGCTGGTCTTTGGCCGGGAGCATTCAGGGCTGACCAACGAAGAGCTGGATCACTGCCACGCGGTCGTGCGCATTCCGACGAATTCCGAATACCAGTCGTTGAATTTGGCCAGTGCAGTGCAGATTCTAAGCTATGAAACGCGCATGGCCCTGTCGGATGTCGAGGCCAAGGCCGGGGAGGAGCCGGGTGAGGCCGCCAGAGTAATAACCAATGGCGCAACGGCTGCCAAAATAACGGCCAATGCTATAAGCGCGTCGGAATGGGAAGGTTTTTTCCGGCATTTGGAGGCTTCGCTGCAGGACATCGGCTATTACGATCCGGCGAGACCGAAAAAGCTCATGCGCCGTCTGCGACGATTGTTTCACCGCGCGGATCCGGACCGTTCGGAGTTGAACATCCTTCGAGGAATATTGTCCGCCGCGCAAAAGATGGCGGGGAAGAAGTTTGAAGGGTGAAGCGGGCTGTCAGAACTGTCCCACACGAAGTGGGGTCATATCATTTCGCGAAGTAAAATGACCCCGGTACCGTTCCCTCATAACCTACCGATGCGCTTCCCCACCGAATAGCGGTCTTGAGGGCCGTTGGCATTTTCTCACCCATCGCCAGGGCAAATGCAAGTCCGCCCGCAAATACATCTCCCGCCCCCGTGGTATCGATGACATGGACCACCGGAGCCGATGCCTGGATCATCGCGCCATCACCATAGGCAGCGGCGCCGTCGGCACCGAAGGTAATGACGACCCATTCCAGCGCACGGCCGGCGATACGTCTTCCCGCGGAGAATGGATCGGCAAGGAAAGCCCGGTCTAAATCGGAGGCCGAACCCACCAATACCTGCGCGGGACGAAAGCCATCCGTTGTTGGGGGGATGTGGGCAATGACGAGGCTATGTTCGACCCGCTTCGCCAGTATCGGTGTCAGCGCCGGATCGGCACTGCGGACATAACAACAGTCCGCGGGGATGTGGGCGAGATCGGGAGGCAAGGGAACCGGCGCACGAGTCAGATTGATGATCGTGCGCTCTCCCTTTTTTTCGAGCAGGACAAGGGAGCGGGTGGTGTACGCCCCTAGGCAATCGATGCGATCGACACAAACGCCAACTTCGCGCAATGTCGTCAGCAGCGCCTTTCCTTGTGTGTCGTTTCCTACCGCGCTGATGACAACCGGCTTAAGGTAGGAATCCGTATCCGACTGAACGGGCGCCATGGTTGCCAGCGCCATGGCGGTATTGGCGGCTCCGCCGCCGATGCGCGCCGTCCGCTCGCGCCCGGCATTGTGCGAGCCCACTTGTAACGGTCCGTCCAGACGAACGATTTCATCCCAGGCCACGGAGCCGATGATCAACACAACGCCGTGTGCACTGTTACCCATGAGGGTAGGATGGGCCGCGTGTGCCCATCTCCCGCCTATTTGCTGCCGCTTCTACGCTGTGCGACCGCCGCAGCAAGGATTCGCAACAAAGGTTCGGTATCGTCCCAACCGATGCAGGCGTCGGTAATACTTTGGCCGTAGTTTAGCTGCGCGTCCGGTTTTACATCCTGGCGTCCGGCCATCAGATGGCCCTCGATCATGACGCCGAAGATCCGTTTGTCCCCATCGGCGATCTGGTGGGCAACATCCCGTCCAACATCCAATTGCCTGTCCGGGATCTTCCGGCTGTTGGCATGGCTGAAATCGATCATTACCCGTGGCACCAGTTTTGCCTTTTCCATGGCATCGACCGCATCTTCCACGCCTGCCCGATGGTAATTGGGGGATTTGCCGCCCCGCAGAATGAGATGACAGTCCTCATTGCCGGTGGTGAAAACAATCGCTGCCTTGGCCTGTTTGGTTACCGACAGAAAATGGTGGGGCCGCATGGCCGCGCCAATGGCGTCGACGGCGACCTTCAGGTTCCCATCCGTCCCGTTTTTGAATCCTACGGAGCAGGACAGGCCCGAGGCCAGTTCCCGGTGTACCTGACTTTCCGTGGTGCGCGCGCCAATGGCGCCCCAACTGATCAGATCCGCCACATATTGCGGCGTGATCACATCCAGAAACTCGGTGCCGGCGGGGATCTCCATGGTATTGAGTTCCAACAGCAGGCTTCTCGCCAGCCGCAGACCTTTGTTGATCTGATAACTTTCGTCCAGATCCGGGTCGTTGATCAATCCCTTCCAGCCCACGGTTGTGCGTGGTTTTTCGAAATACACACGCATCACCAGCAACAGATCGTCGGCCAGTTCGCGCTGCATCGCCTGAAGTTTGGTCGCGTACTCCTTGGCCACGTCCGGGTCGTGGATGGAACAAGGTCCGACCACCGCGACGAGGCGATCATCCTTTCCTTCCAGGATCTCGTGTATCGTACGCCGGGTTTCTGCGATCGTTTTGGCGGCTTGTTCCGTGATGGGAAATTCATTGTGCACCTCAATGGGAGGCGCTACATCATCAATCGCTTTGATGCGAAGATCGTCAGTGCTTTGCTTCATTTGTTCGATGGTTTAGGTGGGTAGTGGTTTCGATGGTAAAGATGCTGTGCACCTAAGAGGGTGTCTGAAAATTTCCGGTCGTCGCGAGGCGGTAGCCTGATTGCGCGTTCCCACGCGGAAATACCAGATACTAGGAGTCTGTCCGACTTAGGATGAATCGGCTGCGAAAGCGGTAAATTGGCCCCTGTTTTGCGCAAATTCTTGTCGAATAGTTCACTATTGTCCTCGAATTTGGCGCAAAAATGACCACAATTTCCCTCTTTCTCGCCACGACCCCCATAAGCCGGACAGACCCCTAGGACCGCGAAAACTAAAGCGATATTTTCTCATGGTATTACAAGATACACTGCTAACCATCCCGCTTTGGTTCTCGCGTGGTTAATAATAACCGTATAGGTGCGCATTGTACCCCAATCCGCGTGCGTATTCTTGTATGATCGTAATTTTTAACGAACAAGGTTAAATTTTGATTCGCTTCGTTCTCACAATCTAACCTTGTTCGTCAGGATTAACTATCGCTGGATATTCCAATAATGACCAATTTCGACTTTCAGGTACTCGCAACCGATGGCGCTGCCCGCCGGGGCCAAATGCGCTTTGCCCGGGGGACGGTGGAAACGCCGGTATTCATGCCGGTCGGTACCTATGCCACCGTCAAGGCCATGACTCCCGAAGAGTTGATCGGGACGGGTGCCGAACTTATCGTCGCCAATACCTTCCATCTCCTGCTCCGTCCCGGCACCGAGGTAATCTCCTCGCACGGCGGACTCCATGGCTTTATGCACTGGGAAAAACCGATTCTGACGGATTCCGGTGGATTCCAGGTATTCAGTCTGGGGGAGCGGCGCGCCATCAGCGAGGCGGGCGTGCGTTTTCGCTCACCGATTGATGGTGCACCGGTTTTCCTGGACCCTGAATCCTCCCTTCGGATCCAGCGAGCGCTGGCATCGGATATCAACATGGCGTTCGATGACTGTACACCCTATCCGGCTACCGAGGACGAAGCTCGCCGTTCGATGGAATTATCCATGCGCTGGGCGGCGCGATCCAAGGATGCCCATGCCGGGAGTCCTTCGGCCTTGTTCGGTATCGTACAAGGCGGCATGTATCCGAAGCTGCGCGCCGACTCTCTTGCAAAGCTCACCGAACTCGGTTTCGATGGCTACGCCATTGGCGGGCTTTCCGTGGGTGAGCCACCGGCGGAGCGCCGTGTGGTTTTGGACGGACTCCTGCCCCGTATGCCCCAGGATAAGCCACGCTATTTAATGGGTGTTGGTACGCCGGAAGACATTGTGGAGGCAGTGCGCGGTGGTGTCGATATGTTCGATTGCGTATTACCCACCCGCAATGCTCGCAACGGGCACCTTTTTGTGTCCGATGGGATTGTCCGAATCCGCAACAGCCGCTACAAGACCGATACCCGGCCCCTGGATGCGGCATGTTCGTGTTATACCTGCCACCATTACACACGGGCTTATCTTCACCATCTGGATCGCTGCCACGAGATCCTGGCGAGTCGCCTGAATACACTGCATAACCTCCACTACTATCAAACCCTGCTGTCGGGGTTGCGCAATGCTATCGGTGAGGGAACGCTTGGGAAGTTTGTGGAGGATTTCTTTCGACGTTTGAAGTCTTGAGGATGGAGCCGTGTCCATCAATCGGTTTTTGAAATGCTTATCGCGAAACAAAAAAACCATGTGCCGCAAAATCATCATGTAACGGCCTACATCGGTGTGGGCGGTAACCTGGGCGATCCTGTCACAACGGTGCGATCCGCGCTTGCGGAATTGGGTAAATTGCCGAGAACCAGCCTCCGGGCTATGTCGAGTCTCTATCGAAGTTCCCCCATGGGGCCGGCCAATCAGCCGGATTTTATCAATGCCGTTGCGCAGATTCATACCACCCTTGCCCCTTTGGCGTTGCTTTTCGCGCTGCAAGCCATCGAGCACCAATATGGCCGGGTGCGCACGGGCGCGCGTTGGGGGCCGCGCACTTTGGATTTGGATCTATTGCTGTATGGGGATCGGCAAATTACCGAAGATGTATTGACGGTGCCCCATCCCGGTCTCTTTGATCGTGCCTTTGTTCTATATCCCCTCCATGAGATTGCCCCGGATCGGGTGGTGCCCGGACGGGGGACGGTAAGGGCGCTGTTGGCGGGGGTTATGGATCAACCTATTGAGGCAATCCGGTAGCCCGCGATGCCATGCTCTACACAGTTGAATGGGTCATAAGAAACACGTAAGCTACTAGCGAAAACATAGATTTAAGGTTAATCGTTTATGACAACAACAGCACTGTTCGAAAGCAATCTCAAAGACCTTCCATTACGCAATCGTGGCAAGGTTCGGGATATCTATACCATTGGTGAGGATTATCTGTTAGTCGTTGCAACTGATCGAATTTCGGCCTTCGATGTGGTTTTGCCCGACCCGATCCCCGGCAAGGGTGCCGTGTTGACGGCCCTATCGGATTTCTGGCTCGACCGAATGTCCGGGGTGATAGCCAATCATCGCTCGGATGTCAGGTTGGAAGACGTATTGCCGGATGACGGCGATCGCACCCGGATCCAGGGGCAGTCCAGTATCGTGCGAAGGCTCAACCCATTGCCCGTGGAGGCCATCGTACGAGGTTACCTGATCGGCTCCGGCTGGAAAGATTACCAAACCACGGGGCAGGTATGCGGGATCGAGTTACCCAGGGGGCTGTCCCAGGC
>JABDQX010000221.1 GCA_013042035.1 Gammaproteobacteria bacterium | reverse complement strand
GCTTTGGTTCCTGATAGCGGATAGAGAGCATGGCATCGAGCTATCAGGAACCAAAGCAGATGATAGCCTGGTATTACGAAGACGAGAATCGGTTGGCTTCGGTTCAATCGGCGGTATTACAGGATCAAATGATCGAATGGGTGCTTGAGCGTGCCAACGTTACGGAAGAGCGGATGTCGCTCGACGAGGTTTTGAATCAATACGCCTCCGCGCCGGCGACCTCGGAGACCGATTCCCAGGCCTCCGAAACGGAATGATTTTGCAAGGTAACTGCTGACAAATGAGTTACCGATGAACCAATGGTTGAGGAACCCGGTTTTATGACAAAAATGACTGAGGATTGGAACGGCAGCGGGATCAAGGCGCTGAATCTGGTACCGATGGTGGTGGAGCAATCCGCTCGAGGAGAGCGCGCCTACGACATCTTCTCACGGCTTCTCAAGGAAAGGGTCGTATTCCTGGTCGGGCCTGTGGAAGACTACGTGGCGAATCTTATCGTGGCGCAGTTGTTGTTCCTTGAATCCGAGAACCCGGATAAGGATATTCACCTTTATATCAATTCACCTGGGGGCGCGGTCAGTTCCGGGCTCGCGATTTACGACACCATGCAATATATCCGTCCGAATGTTTCCACCATGTGCGTGGGACAGGCGGCAAGCATGGGCGCGCTGTTACTGGCCGGTGGCGAGAAAGGCAAACGCTATTGCTTACCTCATTCCCGAATCATGATTCATCAGCCCCTCGGCGGATTCCAAGGACAGGCGTCGGATATCGACATTCATGCCAGGGAAATTCTGAGTACACGAGAGCGACTCAACGAAATTCTGGTGAAACATACAGGGCAACCCTTGGAGCAAATCCAAACAGACACCGACCGCGATCGCTTCATGAGTGGCGAGGAGGCCGTGGCGTATGGGTTAATCGACGAAGTTCTGGTGACGCGGGAGACACCGGAGGAAAAGTAAGTTTATGGCTAGCAGCAAAAATACCAAAGGCGGTGACAGCAACGATAACGGCGACGAAGGTCTGTTGTACTGCTCTTTTTGCGGAAAGAATCAACACGAGGTGCGCAAGCTCATCGCGGGTCCTGCGGTGTTTATCTGTAACGACTGCGTTGATCTGTGCAACGACATCATTCGGGAAGAGGAAGAGGAAAACGCACCCGATGCAAAAAGCAAGCTTCCAACGCCAAAGGAAATAAAAAAGACGCTGGACGATTATGTGATTGGGCAACACCAGGCGAAGAAAGTGCTGGCGGTTGCTGTTTACAACCACTACAAACGCCTCGAATCTCACCTCAAACCCAACAAGGATGTCGAACTGTCCAAAAGCAACGTTCTGCTCATCGGACCGACGGGATGTGGAAAAACACTACTGGCGGAAACCCTGGCAAAATTGTTGAATGTGCCGTTTACCATCGCCGATGCAACAACCCTGACCGAGGCGGGATATGTTGGCGAGGACGTGGAAATCGTCATCCAAAAGCTGTTGCAAAAATCCGACTACGACGTGGAGAAGGCGCAGACAGGGATTGTCTATGTGGACGAAATCGACAAGATAACCCGCAAATCGGACAACCCTTCGATCACGCGGGATGTATCCGGCGAGGGCGTACAGCAGGCATTGCTCAAGCTTATCGAGGGAACCATCGCCTCGGTACCACCGCAAGGCAGCAATCGCAAGCACCCCCAACAGGACTTCCTTCAGGTCGATACCTCCAATATCCTGTTTATTTGTGGCGGTGCTTTCAATGGTCTCGACAAAGTGATCGAAAGGCGAACCGCGAAATGGGGTGGTATCGGTTTCAGTGCCAATCTGATCGGTAAGGATCAAAAGAAACACATCGACGAGATCCTGGCGAGCGTGGAACCGGAAGATCTCATTCAGTACGGTTTGATCCCGGAATTCGCCGGGCGTTTGCCGGTAATCGCAACCCTCGAAGAATTGGATAAAGAGCAACTGATACAGATCCTGACCGAACCCAAAAATTCCCTGGTCAAGCAGTACCAGTACCTTTTCGAAATGGAAGGATGCGACATTGAGTTCCGGAGCGAGGCGCTGCGGGCGATTGCCAAGAAGGCCGCGGACCGGAAAACCGGGGCGCGAGGCTTGCGTTCGATACTCGAATACGTACTTCTCGATACCATGTACGATCTAC
>JABDQX010000057.1 GCA_013042035.1 Gammaproteobacteria bacterium | reverse complement strand
CCAACAGAACGGCGCAAAGCAACCAAATCAGAGGCTTGTTGCTTGAATACGGAATCATTATTCCCAAAGGAATGAGCCAGTTGAGAAAACGGATTCCGGAGATTCTCGAGGACGACGAGAATAATTTTTTCTCGAAATCTTTTTGCCGGAAATTCTGTTCGGCCTCGGCCTCATCCCCGGCCCCGTCCTCGGTGAAACGCCATACCGAATATCCCTGCTCGGAGAGTAATTCGGTGGTGACGCCGGTGCGGGCGTCCACCACAATGGGGCTGATCAGGAAGCCATCGCGTACCCCGTCCAACAGGGAATAGCGGAAAGTGGGTTCGCCCGATTCGCAGCCGAAGGTGCGGTAGGTATCCAGCAATTCCCGGCGTTCCAGTTCACGGGGGTCACGGGTGGTTGGGTTGGCACGATTGAAGCGCTTCAGATAATCCTTGGGGGTGGCGGTCAGGCCCAATTTGTAGCCGGTGAAATACTCGAACACGGCCCGGGCGTTGCCGCCAATGGAGCGGTGGGCCTCGTCGGAAATCACCAGATCGAAGTCCGTGGGCGAGAACAGGCTCCGGTATTTTTCGTTGAAGAGCAGGGATTGGACGGTGGAGACGACGATCTCCGCCTTCGGCCAGTCGCTGCGGTGTTCCTTGTAGATGACAGTGGTGTAGTCGTTACTCAGCCGGGCGATGAATTGGTCCCTGGCTTGAGTCTCCAGCTCCAGCCGGTCCACCAGAAACAATACCCGGCGGGCGTTGCCGGTACGCATGAATAACCGGATGATGGCGGCGGCCACCAGGGTCTTGCCGGTGCCGGTGGCCATTTCCAACAGAAAGCGGTCGTTTCCCTTGGCCACGGCGTTTTGCACCGAATGTACGGCGCGCAGTTGATAATCGCGAAGGAAACGCAGGTGGTTTCTTTCCATGAAGGCCGGGCGCTCATCGGCCCGCTGCCAGCCCGCCTCCAGGGCGTATTTCGGCATTTGGGCGAGGGCCACATAATCCTCATGGACGCGCTCATTGATGATCCGGCCTGGATCGGGCTTGAGGTGTTGAAGATCAGTCATGGAATCCGGGCCGGGAAACCGATTGATGGAGCGCGGATTGCCCTGTTGGATATCCCAAAGATAATGCAGGTTGCCGTTGGAGAGGATGACGAAACGGCAGTTTTGGGATTGGGCGTACTTGCGGGCCTGCTCCTTGCCCACAAAGGGGCTTTTGTTTTCGGACTTGGCCTCCAGCACGATGAGGGGAAACCCCCGATCATCGGTCAGCAGAAAATCGATAAAGCCGTTCTCCGTGGTCTCGAAATTATTGCCCAGGGCGTCGATGTCGGTTTCGGTCAGCTTGACATTATGCTCCAGGGCTATATTGGCCTTGCCGTGGGCGTCGTCGAAAAAACGCCAGCCGGCCTCTTCCAGCAATTTGTTGATCTTGATGCGCGCCTTGGCTTCTTTTTCCGCCATGTCATATTCCCGCTGTTCGATGGAGAGTGTTTCCGTCAGCCTTTTGGCCGAGGTTCCGCACGTTCTTTCTGACTGTTTCCATTGTAGTAGCGGGCCATGCCCGCGATACTCTGGCTGTTACCTGGATGCCTTGACAAAACAGCTCCGGATCAATTCATAGTGATTGGTGTGGGTTCTGATCTTCCACCAGACACTCCCCGGTTTTTCCGTCCGCCACGCCGGAGCGCGCTTTCCTTCTTCGAGCAGGCGCGTGATGTTATCCAGTCCTTTTCCGGCATAAGGACCATCGGGCTTTCCGCCTAGCCATTCATCTCTATCGGCCGCGTCCGTTGACCAGGAAAAAGGGTCCGAGAGCAGAAACTGCGCGTCTTTATCCTTCGTGACCCGGTCCATTTCATGGAGGTGCCGAAGGGGAGAGGGGACTTTATCCACCAGATTAAGAGAGGACAAGGAAGAGACGGTACTGTTTCCGAAGGGAAGACGCAGGGCATCCCCGACAATGAATTCCACCTTCTCGCTTTTCCATGCGGAGGGCAGCGCGATGGTCACTTCGTTGGACAACAGGCCCTCATCCTTCAACTGAAACGTCATCCGGCGCTCCTTCATGAGCCGGCGGGCCGTTTTGATAAAGGCAACCGAATTATCGATGCCGATGGCGAAATCGCACTTGGCGCTCATCTCGAAAGTAAAGCGTCCCACGGCCCCACCGACATCCAGGGAAATACCCCCATGGGGCTGCATTCGGGTCGCCCAGGCCGCATAGGCCTCGGAAGCATTTCCGTCACCGAGCAATTCGGCGTAATGGCTCCATAAATAGGAAGCGACCACTGCATCCGTTTCATATTTGTTGGCTACTTCCCGGACTCGCTCCCGATCCGGATCGAGAAAGGCGACGCCATCCTCGATACCGAACCGTGTCTTGCACCCCGTGCAAACGAGTGTCCCGGTTATGATATCTTCGTCTTCTTCCTTGACGATTTCCGCTTGTAATGCAGCTTCAGCCGGGAGGCACGCGGGGCAAATGAGTAATTGTGCAAGTTGCTTTTTCATTGGAGTAGATACCACTGATGATCGTTCGGATAAACGAAGTTGACGGATATGCGAGGACGTTATGAACTGGATATAATTTAGCTTGTTGCCTTGGAAATCAAATCAAAACATGGATTATTCGAGAAATGCCTACCACGCCCCCCCCGCTTCGTCGTCACCCCCGGCCACCGGTCACCTCCGGCC
>JABDQX010000214.1 GCA_013042035.1 Gammaproteobacteria bacterium | reverse complement strand
TGTGCGTTACGTCAACAGTTACATAGAACGACTATGCGCCTGTTGCCGCGCCTTGAATACGAACAAAATACGCCGCAATCCGGTATATTCTTTTCCGGCAATCACCTCACATCCCCCACACACCAATCCGGTATTTCCCTTGCCGAGCCTCAATCTCTTCTTCCCTGACAAAGCACTTCTCCTCCCATGATTTATCCGAGCGGGGATGTTGTAATGGTCATCCGATCTCACGGGGCCTGCGGTGCTGAAGGTCTTCATGATGCTGTCCAAGCAGTTATTGCTTTTTATTCATAACCGAATTGTCGGGCCAGCTCGATAGTCTCTCCGGTTAGCCCAGCGCCATCTGTCCGCCACGGCAGGGCACCATCGAGCTTCGATGTCCTGTGGCCATATCGTTGCCGAAGTGCGGGCGAGCGCAGGAATTCCGGGTTACGGCCCCATTTTGCACCGTAAGGTCCCGCGCTGCTGTAGACGGAGTTTTCCGTGGCAAGCATGGCCTCGTACACCGATTCGTTCCAGGGAATCTTCAGCCATCGGCATATTTCTTCCAGATGGTCACGTGGGTTACTGATGACATCCTCTCCGCGTAGACGTATCCACCGATCCGTGGGAATGCCGTCGAGGAAATTCAGGATCATTCGATTTCTGTGTTGCCAATCGAACTGGGGATCGATGACAGGCTGGTTTGTGTCATGGGCATATGACTTCAAGGCGTGCAGTTCGGATACGCTCCTTGGGTCTTTCATCCATGCTTGGCACTGGGTGCGTGGATGTCTGACGAGATGGATATAATACGCCTTCGGGAAGCCCGCTCCGATACGATGCAACGTTTCGGGTTGTTTGGGATTAGTATACGCCGCGCTGGAATCGACCATCCGCAACGGGTCGATTTTTCGGCATAATTCCAGATAAATATCACGGGTTTGTTTCGATAGGCGCTGGTACAACCAGCGGCGCGCCATCTCCATGGATTCCAGGGTTTGTTCTCCACCATAGAGCTGCCCGACGCTGCGTAAAAGCCCATCGAGTGGTAAGGTGGCCGGTTCATCCAGGAGATTCGTCGGATATTCCCGGGCCAGGAGGTTCATATCCGGGAGATCGTAAAGATTCGGGTGTTGTCCGAGCATTGCGCACAAAGCGGCGCGGAATGAAAATGGCGATGCGAGGATGAAAATGGGGTTGGCCAAGATTGGTTGCGTCACAAAGTTTTACCACCTGAGCCCATATGCAAAACTCCCGAATACTGGGAGCAAATGCCAAGTTTATGAGAATGAACTTATCTTGCTGTATATCAATAGTTTTATACACACGCAATTATAACATATCCAAGCTGGTGCGCCTCCATCGCGGCATCATTTTGTCGAAGAATCTCTTGATTCCCAACGTGTTGCGTCCGTCTCTATTGATATCGATTCTTTATGATTGATTGCAAAGCCAAATGAATCACTTCACCTGCCTTACTCTTTCTCCCCTCGAACTTCCGAATTCCGGCATTGCCCTGGCCACGGCCCGCGCCGGTGGCGTAGGTATACTGGACGGGGCATTTTATCAGGGTAGCGGCCACGAACCGTTGCTGTCGCGATTTCGAAGCCTTTTACAACAGCTTGAACCCCATCAGATCATCGGATTGCGTCTGTCCGCGGGGCAGATTCAGGGTGTCATGGCGCCGTTTCTGTCATTGCTTGCCGACCGGGCACATTGGTTGATCGTATCCGGTTGGGTGGATGACAACGAAAAAGAAACCCTGGCGGGGCTTGCACCGTTGCCGAATCGACGCCTTCTCATGGAGGTGACGGACATCGATCGGATCGACAGGTTACGGGCGTTATCCGTTCAGGGAGAGACTATTCGGATCGATGGTATTGTCGCCAAGGGCAATGAAAGCGGTGGCTGGGTTGGAGAGGATTCCGCCTTTGTGCTGGCCCAGAGAGTATTGCGATTCGCCACATGGCCGGTCTACGTCCAGGGCGGTATCGGTATACACACGGCGGGGGCGTGTCGCGCTGCCGGTGCCGCCGGGGTGATCGTGGACGATGGGTTGTGGCGGATGCCGGAATCGCCCTTGTCCGACACATGGATCGAAACCGTGCAAAATGCTGGTGGACGCGATTGTATCGTTATCGGTGAGCGGTTGGGCGCGCCCGTGCGCGTTCTATCACGGCCCGGTTCCGATGCCGTGACCCGCCTGCGCAGGATTGCCGAGACGTTGGTGTTGGCCGATACCGGCACCGAGCGCAAGCTGGAACAGTGGCGGGAAAAGGCCGGCGATTTGATGGGATGGAATGTTTGCGCCGTGACTCGGGGGGAATGTGCCTATCCTATTGGGCAATCCCTGGAATGGGCCGATACGATACGGGAAAGATTCCGAACCACCGGCCGCTACATCCGGGCGTTGCAAGCATCGAGCCTCGCTTGCGTGACCCGGCCGGCCAATGCATTCAGGATCGATGGCCCGCTGGCAAAGGCCAACGATATCCGTTATCCCATCGTGCAAGGCCCCATGACACGGGTGAGCGATACCGAAAAATTTGCCGACGCCGTTTCCCTCGCGGGCGCCTTGCCGATGCTGGCCCTTGGTCTGATGCGCGGCGCCGACATTCTCGATCTCATGACCAGGACCCGTGATCTGCTCGGTAGCCGATCCTGGGGCGTGGGAATCCTGGGTTTTCTCCCGCCTGAACACCAATCGGAACAATTGGCCATCATCAAGCGTATTCGGCCGAAATTCGCCCTGATAGCGGGTGGAGAGCCCGGTCAGGTCGCGTTATTGGAAGAACTCGGTATTGCCACCTACCTGCATACCCCCACCGCGGGTCTGACACGGGCATTTTTCCAGCAAGGCGTACGTCGGTTTGTCTTCGAGGGCCGGGAATGTGGCGGTCACATCGGACCACTCGGCAGCTTCGTATTATGGGAAAGCTGTGTTCGGATGCTCCTCGATATTGTGCCGAACGATAAGGCCGGGGATGTTCATGTGCTGTTCGCCGGTGGGATTCACGATGCCTTGTCCGCGACCATGGTCGATGCCTTGGCCACGCCGCTCGTGGAACGGGGTATGAAGGTTGGCGTGCTCATGGGTAGCGCATACCTGTTTACGCGAGAGGCCGTGGCGTGTGGCGCCATCACCGAGGGTTTCCAGCAACAGGCGCTCCATTGTACTCATACGGCTAGTCTGGAAACCGGTCCCGGTCACGCATCCCGATGCGCCGTGACGCCGTTCGTCACGGAGTTCCACGAGGCGCGGGATCGGCTTGTGAATGCCAACAGGGGGAACGACGAGATCAGCGCATCCCTGGACGAGCTGTGCCTGGGACGTTTGCGTTTGGCCGCGAAAGGTCTTTTGCGAAAGGGATCGGACATCATCACCGTGGATGGGACGGCCCAGTTATCGGAAGGCATGTATATGCTCGGTCAGGCAGCGACGCTACGCGATGGCGTCATCGGTTTGCGGGAACTCCATGAGGCGGTATGTTCGGTACCGGCCACCTTGCGGGCGGCAGGGGATAATGACGCAAGCATCGAGAGGGCAGCCGACATAACATTTCCGCTCGATACCCATGGGAACAACCGAACACCCTCGAATATCGCCATCATTGGTATCGGCCTCCTGTTCCCGCGGGCAAATTCACCCCAGGATTTCTGGAACAATATCCTGACCAAAACGAACGCCATTACCGAGGTGCCGGCCTCGCGTTGGGATTGGCGGGTCTACTACGACCCCGATCAGAGCCGGCGTGAGAGGATTGTTTCCAAGTGGGGATGCTTCCTTGATGACGTGGTATTGAATCCCATGGATTTCGGCATACCACCCAAGGCAGTGCCTTCCATCGAGCCGAGCCAACTTCTGACCCTGGAAGCGGTGCGCCGTGCCCTCATCGACGCCGGTTATCTCATTGATGAAAAAAAGCTCAGCCCCGATCTCGACCACGAAAATACCGCCATCATCCTGGGGATGACAGGTGGGCTCGGAGAGCTTGGGCAGTGCTATACAACACGCGCCGAGATGACTCGGCGCATTCCACGACCGACCCCGGAACTGTTTGCGGGTCTACCGGAATGGACCGAGGATTCATTCCCGGGCATCCTCCCCAACGTATCCGCCGGGCGAGTGTCGAAACACTTCGACTTCGGAGGCGCTAATTTTACCGTTGACTCCGCCTGCGCCTCGTCCCTGACGGCGATAGATCTGGCGGTTCGGGAGCTGGAAACCGGGCGCTGTAACGTGGCGATTACGGGGGGAGTGGATACCCTTCAATCTCCCTTCGCATACCTTTGCTTTAGCAAGACCCAGGCGCTCTCACCACGCGGACGAATCGCCACCTTCGATGCAACGGCCGACGGGACGCTCCTCGGCGAGGGTGTGGCGATCCTGGTATTGAAACGTCTTTCCGATGCCCAGCGCGATGGGGATCGGGTCTATGCCGTCATCAAGGCAACGGCAAGCGCCAGCGACGGCCGGGGTTTCGGGCTGACGGCGCCATCGAGTACAGGTCAGAGGCGGGTATTCGATCGGGCCTATGCCAAGGCGATATTTACGCCCGATACGCTGGGATTCTATGAGGCCCACGGTACCGGCACCGTGGCCGGTGATGAAACCGAACTCAAAACCATTACCGACACTCTCCTGGCAAACAATGCCGCACCTGGGAGCTGTGCGTTGGGAGCGGTCAAGGCGCTAATTGGCCACACAAAGAGCACCGCCGGTGTTGCCGGTCTCGTGAAGGCGGCGCTATCCCTGCATTACAGAACGTTGGCGCCCCAACCGAACATTGAGGAGCCCATCGGTGGATTGCGCGATCCCGAGGCGCCGGTATACCTATTGGACGAACCGAAACCGTGGTTGCAAACCTCGCCCCATCCGCGACGGGCCGGGGTCAGCGCCTTCGGGTTCGGGGGGGCCAATTGCCACTGCGTGTTGGAGGAATATCCGGCTGAACCTCGGTACGTGGCGGTGGGCGCCGAACGTTGGCCCTGTGAGTTCATTCCCATCGTGGCCCCGGATAGGGATGCCCTTGCCCGGGAAATTACGCGCCTGGAAGCACGGTTGATGGCCCATCCGAACCCGGATACGCCACTGCGGCTGCAGGATGTGGCGTACAGCCATGCCATGAGTGCCCGAACGGCACCGGCAAGGGGTGCGCGACTGGGTTTGGTCGTCGAAAGCCTTCAGCAGTTGACCGATGCCGTGGCGCTCGTCAAACGTTTTCTCAGTGGAGAGGTGGTGGGACAGCTTCCGCCCTTTATACAGCTTGCTCTCGATGATGTTGCCGATGGCGCCGAAAAATCAGAATCGCCAGCGGTCAAAAGCTGCACTTTCCTGTTCCCAGGGCAGGGCGCCCAGTATCCGGGCATGGGCCGGGAGGTCGCGCTGTACTTTCAGGAGATGCGGGCGGCCCTGGAATTTTCTGACCGACAATTCCAGGATGATTTCCCCAAACCCCTGACGCAATACCTGTTTCCGACCGATACCTGGTCCGAATCGGCGCGTGACGGGGCGCGGCGCGCATTGACGGCGACACAGGTGGCGCAACCTGCCATTGGCGCGGTGGAAATGGGGTATCTTTCGATCCTGAACCGATTGGGCGTATCGGCGGACAGGGTTGCCGGGCTCAGCTACGGCGAGTACGCGGCCCTCTTTGCCGCCGGGGTATTCTCGCCATCGGCATTCCTTCGGCTCTCCCTGGTTAGGGGTCAGGCAATGGCCCAGGCCTGCGAAATATCGGATGGCGCCATGGCTGCGGTGAACGCCACCAGGGAAGAGGTGGAAAAACACCTGTCCAAAGAACAGGGGGTCGTACTGGCCAATCACAATGGTCCCCGACAAATCGCCATTTCAGGGGAGCGTGCCGCTGTCGAGAAGGTTGTTACGGCGTTTCAGGAAGCGGGCATTGATGCCGTTCGGTTACCCGTTGCCGGTGCCTTCCATTCGGGTTTGATGGCAGCGGCCAGTGGACCACTCGATGAGGCGCTTGCCGCCACCGATATCATGCCACCGGCGATTCCGGTTTACGGCAATGCCGACGGATTGGCGTATCCGGATACGGTAGCGGCAATTCGCACCCGGTTATCGGAGCATCTGTTGAGTTCGGTCGAGTTCTGCCGCCAGATCGAGGTTATGTACGAGGCCGGTTCACGGTTATTCGTGGAGGTTGGGCCGCGCCGGATCCTCTCGGGACTGGTCACCGGAATCCTTGGCGATCGACCCCATGTGATGGTTTCCCTGGATGGAAATGGTGGCGGGTTGCGTGGCTTGCTGATCGCCATGGCGACACTTTTTGCTCAAGGTATTGCCCTCGATTATGGCGCGTTGTTTGCCCATCGAGCGTGCGGGCCCATGGATTCCCCGAGCCTGTCGGGCGGCAAAACACCACCGAAATCCCATACCTTGGACTGGCTTGTCAACGGTAGCCGCGCCGTGCCGGTGAATTCCCCGGTGGATACCACAATCACGCCAACGAATAATGCGCTGATAAACAATATATCCGGCGAGGATCGCAGGCAGGCGGCAGCAAACAATACTTTTCCGGATAACTCTTCGGATAGCGATATATCGATAAGAGATCTACCGATGAATAACGAACAGCAATCTCCCTCCCGATCGGAAGCGTTGCTCGGGCGAAAAGAAGCGACATCACCAGGGCGACAGCTTGCCCCGGATACGGCGCTTGCGGCTTATCAGGCGTATCAGGAAACCATGCGTCGGTTTCTGGCGCTGGAGGAACGGGTTATTTCACTGTTCTTTGGGGCGAGTGTGCCGGAGCAGACCCGATCGGATAGTGCGGGAGGGGACGGGCGTTATTCGGCCGACACGTGTTCCGAGATGAGATCGCTTCGCGGCGCGGCCCGTGAATCAGTGGCAAGCTTCCTCCCGGATACGCCTCACCAGGGTCAGGC
>JABDQX010000213.1 GCA_013042035.1 Gammaproteobacteria bacterium | reverse complement strand
CATTGCAGGCGCGCTACATGCCGTCGTACTGTTGGGCATCGTACTGGGCGCGGGGGTATTCGCAAGCGACATCCCCCATGCCGTACTGGCCGGCATCCTCATCAAGGTCGGCACGGACATCATCGACTGGGATTATCTCAAGCGCCTCCACCACGCGCCCAAGGCTGGCGTGGTTATGATGTTCACGGTTTTGTTTATTACCGTATTCGTGGATCTCATCACGGCCGTGGCCATTGGCGTTATCATGGCGAGTCTGGTATTCATGAAGCGCATGACCGACCTGCAGCTTCACCGCCATCACCGATCCGACCGAGGAGCATCCGCTAAGCCAAGAGGAAGCCGATATCATGGGAAAGGCACGAGGCCGCATTCTGCTGTTCCACCTGGCAGGGCCCATGAGTTTCAGTTCCGCCAAGGGGATGTCCCGGCAGTTGGCCAAATTCGATCAGTACGATGCGTTGGTACTCGATCTCAGCGATGTCCCCATCATCGATTACACTACCTCACGCGCTATTGAGGACATGATTGTCGATGCTCAGGATCTTGAACGGCAGGTGTTTCTAGTCGGCGCGTGTGAAGCGGTGGAAACCCTCATGGAGAAACAAGGGGTTATCGATAGGCTGGCGCGAGGACATCAATACGTGCGGCGCATTGATGCGTTGGAGCATGCGTTTCGTGTGTTGCCTTAGTCGCAGTCGCCATGATGATGGGTGCAATGCCGACGCATACAGGTGAATATATAAGAGAGTAATACGACAAAGACGACCAGAAACGCTCCCAGGCTACTTGTCATCTTGGTGATGGTAGAAAAGTCTTCCGTCGAAAGGGTAAGCCACGTTATCAGGGAAACAAAGATGGAGAGAAGAAAAATAACCAAATAAGGCCACTTGCTTTTGCAGGACGTACAGTACGTACTGGACTTACAGTCCTTACAGGACTTACACGGTGCTGAATTCATAGTGTCTAGACGTAATTTAATCTTTAGTCGAAGTACCGGAAACCAGTTGACGAAGTCGAACATCATCGCATATTTGGACATTCCGTGCGCGCACCTTCAATAATCCTTCTTCCTGGAAGCGAGAGAAGACCCGGCTCACTGTTTCCACGGCAAGCCCCAGATAGTTAGCTATGTCGTGCCGTGACATATTGAGATGGAACTCATACTCCGGAAATCCACGCTCCTTGAATCGCGCGGACATATTCAATAAGAAGGCGGCAACTCGTCCCTCTGCACTCTTCTTGCCCAGAAGAAGCAGCATTTCCTGGACATGAGAAAGCTGTCGTCCCATCAATCGGTTAAGCTGACGCCGTATTTTAGGCGATAGACGACAAATCTCGCTTAGTTTGGTAGCCGGCAATTCACATACACGGCTGGTATCGAGCGCAACGGCATCACATCGGTGTGCGTTCGTTCCCAGCGCATCCAGTCCCACCAATTCCCCGGGCAGATGGAATCCGAGGATCTGTTCCTCGCCATATGTCGTCGATACGTAAACCTTTATAAACCCGGATTTGACAATGTACAGCGCCTTCAATCGGTTTCCGATCCGATATAGGTAATCTCCCGCCTGAAATGGCGTTGGATGCAAAATAATTGTCTTCAGTCGCGCTTTCGTGATGCTGTCCACACCATGAGTTATGCATATATTACTGAGAGTGCATTCGTCGCAGAAGGCGGATGGTATGGATGAACTAATGCTGCTGTGCGACCGAGCGACCATCTTGTATCCCACGTGTACTGTAGAGTTCTACCGCTCGTTTTTCGAATGCATTCATCACGGATCGGGAGTTTTCGGACAAAAGCAACCCCATTACCTGTTGCTTCAAAAACGACCGAAGCTTCCATGACTGTATAAATTTGATCTGGCATCCTCCTTCCGAAGTCGGCTCGAAATCCCAGTGAATGGAAAGTTTTTGGAAAAGACCTTCGGAGGAAGTAACGTCGATTGCGGTGGGGTAATTCAAAACGGTCTTTGTGCGAAAATGCTCCTGTACCACGCCCATCCCTATTTCCTGATCCGTGTAGTAGATATTTCCGTTACGAGAATGGACCCGGGCCTGCCGCCAGAACGGCAAAAAAGACGGGTAGCTTTCCACATCCGCAACAAGATCGAAAATATACTCTCGTGAGTAGGGAAGCACGCGCTCTGTTGAGTGGGTTGTCATTGGAGCCTTGAACCTTATACCGCCAACCGTTGTGTTTGAATGTGTACTTCAAAAAACATGAAAAAATCAGGCCGAGCTACGCGCTGGTAGCGCACATGACAGCGTTGCCAGATCCATTTCCAATGCAACGCATTGATTTGTGATATAAAAAGCTGACTAAACTATATGATTGGCGTCGCCGGATACTTGGAAACAAACTATTAGTATATTCTTATATTATTTATATCTGTTCGTCTTGTCGAGCATTTTTTGCTGTCGGGTAAACTTTCGGGCAACTATATACCCTGCTTTTTCATCACGCCTTGCCATTTGCCGTAGAGTTATTCCTTCGATAGTAGTCCGCTTTTCAAGCGTTCGCCGACAAAGTCGAAACAGCGCCTTCCGATTCCCATGGGTAGAGAGGAATAGAGGTTCAACAGATCGAGATTCGATAAATGGGTGCCAAAGTTCCGGGAAACGGGGGAAGAACGCGCGCGATATAGGAATTCCTTACCAAACTGATGGGCTGCCGACAAAAACAGGGTATTATCGATTTTACAATCCATGCAAATATCCGCAACGACCCCCTCCAAAGTAAGAATGTTTTTTCGAAACAGCAGAAGATCCGGAGGAAAACGTACTTCGGCTAATAACTTAGCGTCATCGAGAAGTTTCACCAACCAGTTGAATCCTGGGAACTTATTGGGATGCAACCTGCGTAGTGCGATCTCGGTTATTTTACAGATTAATGCGTAATCCGGCTGTGAACGGGCAAGGCTTTCAATGGCGCGAGCGATTTGCGTAACATTGAATGTCGTTGCGCCTAGGAGAAGTTGTACGAGTAGCTCCCGCTCCTGTCTGCCCAGGTAACCGACCAAACTCCAATCCAGTATCGCGAGTCGACCGTCATCGGTAACGAATAGATTTCCCGCATGCGGATCGGCATGAAACATGGCAGAGTGTTCGGTGCTGCATGCTGGATGAGTAATCAGAGTATCGACGACTGTTGTAGCTAATTTCCATCGGATCTTTTTCGATAGCTGATGCGCCTCCGTTACCTTGTTGCCGAAGATGCGTTCCATGGCGGTGATCCGCGATGTGGAGAATGGCAATAGGTAAGGTATCTGGACAGTGGATGTCCGATTCATATACAGCTTAGCGGCCTTGGCCAGATTCTGCTGCTCTTGATCGAGTTTTACCTCATTGAACAGCAATTCACGGACAGACTCCAAGACTTCCGCGTAGTGCAGGCTGGTCAGATTGAGTGCTTCACAACGCTCATCGATGAATACGCTGACAGTAGACCAGATTGCAAGCTCTTCTTCCAAGCGCTCCTTGATCCCCGGTTTAAGCACCTTTAAAACGCCTCCCCCACCATCGAAGGTATTGTGTTTTTCCCTTGGGTATGAGGAAAAGGGGACGACAACAGCAACACTAGCTTCGGCGAGGGGTTTGGGTGCCAGACGTATTCTGGAGAATTCGGTTTTTCCCAGTTCGCGCTGAATCATTGGCGTGATGGCAAACAAAGGCGTCATGGGCTCCATTGACTCCAGTGTTTGTAGGCGCTGACGTAAAGCGGGCGCGAGTTGTTGATTTCTAGCAAGTAGCTGACCAAGCTTGTGAAGCGTTGGGCAAAAGTGCAGTAACGTACCGAAGCGCTGGATAATATTGGCATCGGCGTGTAATCGGTTTTGTGCGGCGATTATCTCCACAAGCCGCGCGGGTGAGAGACGTCCTAGAAAAAATATTAGCGTTTCCGCAATCAGCGGGCGATAGGCTGCATACTCCTCGGGTACGAGCGGTGAGATATCGAAATCCTTCAGGGAGATATGCATCATCGTTTATTGTTTCCGGATATACCTATTTGAATTCCGTGTGCGGCTTGTTCAAACCCCATTATTTTTAGTTGGTTGCCAACCTTGAGAACATTCTATTCAACAATGGCGGTTTCGGAAAAATTAGTAGATTGTGCGAAAAAGTTGTATACGGGGGGATGGTTATCTCCTAAGAGCGTGTCTGAAAATACCCGGTCGTTGCGAGGCGGTAGCCCGATTGGGGTCCCGCAAGGCGCGGAAGGTAAAAAATCGGGGAGTGTAGCGAGCTACATGACGCGATTTTTGACTC
>JABDQX010000205.1 GCA_013042035.1 Gammaproteobacteria bacterium | reverse complement strand
GGACAAGACCAAGGATAGAGCCAGTGATAAAGAATACACGGGGGCGCGTAGCACCCGTTTTCTGTTGGGGCGCGATTCCGTCCTCAACAAATCCCGACCCCAGTGGGTGATGGCGGCGGAACTCGTGCACACGACCCGAATCTATGCCCACAACGTGGCCCGTATTCGTCCGGAATGGGTGGAGAAGGTGGGGCGGGATCTCATCAAGACGACGTATTTCGATTCTCATTGGGACGAGACAAACGGCGAGGTCATGGCCTACGAAAGGTTAACGCTGTATGGCCTTACCATCATCGGCCGGCGAAAAATACCGTATGCATCGGTAAATCCCGAAGAGGCAAGAGAACTATTCATCGAAGCGGCCCTGGTGGAGGAGCGCTTTTTTTATGACCGAAGCGGGGCGGATAGGCGCAAAAAACGCCCTTTTGATAACGGAAACAGGGATAACAAGGACACAAACAAACGGAATGACAAAAGCGGGGATAACAAAAGCAAGGCTGAAGAAGACAGATCATTTTTTACCCATAACCAAGCATTCCTTGCCCATTTGCGGGAGATGGAGCAACGAAGCCGGCGACCGGATGCCTTCGTCAACGAGGCCGCGCTCTACCAGTTCTACGCAAAACGCATCCCCAGCGATGTCACCGGCAGCCGATCCTTCGATGCCTGGCGCAAACAAGCGGAACGCACCGAGCCACAATTGCTCTTTCTCTCGGCCGAGGATCTGTGTGATCCGGCGGCGCTGAGCGCGGTCCGGCAGCAGTTTCCCGATGAACTGGTGGTTCGGGGCCAGCATCTTCGTTTGAGCTATCGTTTCGATCCTGGCGAGAGCATGGGTAACCTCTCGGACAGTGCCCTGGGGGATAGTACGGACAGCACCCTGGACGGCGTGACGGTTACCCTGTTGCAAAACGCCCTCCATCAACTGGATCCCGGTCCTTTCCAGTGGTTGGTGCCAGGATTGCTCGAAGAGAAGACCCTTGCCCTGTTGCGAGCATTGCCGAAACCGTTGCGCCGCACCCTGCCGCCCATTGCCGAGATGGCCCGCGCCTGTCTTTTAGGTATCACATCCGAATTCATACTGCCTCCCCACGTTGGATCCGGGCATTCGGATCAGCGCGGGATCGTTCGCGTTACTTATCCCGAAAGATCTCTATTGGTAGCACTGGGTGAACATCTGCGGCACACAGCCCGCGTCGCTCTATCGCCGGAGGTGTGGCGCGAAGATCGCCTCCCGCCTTATCTGCGCATAAATTTCCACGTCATCGACGCCCGAGGCAAAACCCTGCGCATGGGGCGGGATCTGCAGCGGATCCGGCAGGAGCTGGCCCCCGACATGGATCGCATCCTCCCGCGATTGCCCCAGGCCCACGCCGAAAGCTATTCGGAAGATCACTTCGGGGAGCAATACTCGAATGATTTTCACCGGGATGGTTTTCAGGCATGGGATTTCCCGGATCTTCCCACCGCCGTGGAAGTTGCCATGCACGGGACACGGTTTCCGGGTTATCCGGCGATTGTGGATAAAGGCGAATCGGTCTCTTTACGCCTCGTGGATTCGCCGGATAAGGCAACGGAACTCAGCCGCGCCGGTGTTTGTCGCCTGCTGATGTTGGCGATGCCCCGTGAAATACGCTATCTCGCAAAAAACCTTCCCGATCTTCAAAAGTTGTGTCTGACATACGCCACCTTGAATCATGAGGGGGCCAGTGCCGGGGATCCCGGCAATCAAAAAAAGACCTCCTCCGCAACCGCGTGTGATGAGTTACGCGAAGATCTGGTCAGAGCCATCATCGAACAGACATTCCTCGACAGCAAGGCGCCGATCCGCACCCGCGCCGCATTCGAAGATACGCTGGAAAAACACGCACGGGAACTAATGACGGTAGCCAATGAGCTGTGTCGGTTAACAGGCAGTATCCTCAATGAATATCGGACCGTGGTTTCTTCCCGGGCAGGCCTGAATGCGCGGGTATCGCCCGTGAGCCTCACGGACATTTCAGAACAACTGAATCGGCTTGTCTTCAGGGGATTTATCCGCGCCACCCCCGCCGAGTGGCTGCCTCATCTGCCAAGATACCTGCGGGCCATGGCGCGCAGACTCGAAAAACTGTCTCATGCCTCGGACAAGGACCATCGCAAGATGGAAGAGCTGATCCCGCTACAACAAGCCCATGCGGCTCTGGTGGCGGCAAATCTCGGCGAGAGCCGCGGCGCACTCGAGCGCCAGCGCTGGTTGTTGGAAGAATTGCGGGTATCGTTATTTGCCCAGGAACTGGGAACAACGGAGCCGATTTCCGTGAAAAGGATGCACAGGCAATTGGGGCAGTAGTGCCATTGATCTCTCCCCGTGGCCCGAGTACCATAGCGCCCTCCTGATATTCCTCGGTAGCTCAGTCGGTAGAGCGGGTGGCTGTTAACCACTAGGTCCGCGGTTCGAGTCCGTGCCGAGGAGCCACAAAATAATCCGAAAGCATTTCACAATGCATGCTATTCAAAAAACCCGCTTTTAGCGGGTTTTTTGTTGCCGAAAATCACACACCCAATTCTTGCCAGCTATTCGATAAAAGCCCATCCGCCAGCTTGGGTTCGAACCAGGTGGATTTTGGCGGCATCAACAGTCCCGCGTCGGCAACCGCCAGAAGCTCCGCGATTTGGGTGGGATGAAGCGAAAAGGCCGCAGCCATATCGCCACCGTCCACGCGGCGTTCCAGTTCACCCAGACCCCGGATGCCCCCCACGAAGTCGATGCGCTGATCCCTTCTGAGATCCTCGATGCCGAGAACAGGGTGCAGCAACCGATCGGTAAGCAGGCTGACATCCAGGCATCCGACCGGATCGTCGCGGGGGATGCGATCCGCCGGCAGCGTGAGTCGATACCATTTCCCCGGCAGGTACAGACCGAATTCTCCCCGGACGGATGGACGAACCGGGGCATCGCTTTCCCGCACATGGAATTCCCTGCCGACGCGTTGCAGAAAATCCGCCCGTGACAATCCGCCCAATTCCCGTACAACCCGGTTGTAGTCCAGGATGCGCACCTGATTCTCGGGGAAAACAACCGAAAGAAAGGCATTGTAGGATTCGTCACCGGTGTGATTCGGATTCGCCTTGCGACACAGGTGGGCGACACGCGCGGCAGCGGCTGAACGATGATGGCCATCGGCGACGTAGAGGGCATCAATGCTTTCAAAGTAACCGGATATGGCATCTATCATCTCCGGGTCGGAGACCACCCGGATGCTGTGCCGGACGCCGTCGTGAGCGCGCAGATCCAGCTCAAGCGTGCTTTCCTGCAATCGCGTCAGGAGTTCCGTCAGTTTCTCCGCGGCATGACAAACCAGAAAAACCGGGCCGGTTTGGGCGTCCAGGGCCTGCATGTGACGCACTCGGTCGTTTTCCTTTTGCGGACGGGTAAGCTCATGGCGGCGGATCCGTCCCTCTTCATAGGCCCGCACCGAGGCAAGCCCCGCGATACCCACCTGAACATGCTCGCCGGAATGCAAGCTGTACACGTAATAACAGGCTTTTTCCCGACGTTTCAGGATGCCTTCCCGAACCATCCGCTGGAGGTTTTCCGCAGCCTGTGCGTAAATCTCGTCCCGGTAAGGATCCGTGCCCGCCGGAAAATCGATTTCCGAACGGGAAACATGCATGAAATGCCAGGGATTGCCTTCGGCAAGTTCGCGAGCCTCGGCTTCCGATACCACGTCATAGGGTGGCGCGGCGACCTTGGCGACATGTTCCTGGGTTGGCATCAGGGCGGCAAAAGGTTGGATCATGGAATAGGCCTCGCTTGTTTTTCATGGGGCTCGATCTGTCGACGGGCATACTTTTAACACCCGCAGGCGCGTATGGGAACGAGACCGGGATTCTGACATGGATGCGGCGCAAGTCAAAGAAGGAGTTTGTTCCGGCGAACCGCACAAGGAAACGCGATGGCGCTCAAGCACCGTTGCGTAAAATCCACTGCTACGCTCTTCGAGACCCCTTCGTAGCCTTCTCGCCAGCTTTCCGGAGTCTGGAGTCTCCCCGCCGGGGCGCTGGCTGGATCTTTCTCGACTGGAAAGCCCCGGACGACGGCGGTAAGGTGGCGGCTTACAAGGTCCAGCGCCGCGAGGAAGGCTCGGAAGACTGGACCGACGTAGGCATGGCCATCGAGACGGAACTTACCCTCTCAGGTCAGCCCGGTGGCAAGCAATTCGTGTTCCGCGTGGTGGCTGTCAACAAAGCCGGCGAGGGTGAGCCGAGCAATGGGGTGATGGCGGTATTATGATCCCGCTTCGGGAAACCACATAACGGAAACGTTGCA
>JABDQX010000204.1 GCA_013042035.1 Gammaproteobacteria bacterium | reverse complement strand
CCAGTCTACTGCGGCGGCCCCCGAATTGTGGCCCGCTGCGTTGCGAAAAAGTGGAAAATCGCGTCATGTAGCTCGCTACACTCCCCGATTTTTCACTTTCCGCGCCTTGCGGGACCGCAATCGGGCTACCGCCTCGCGACGACCGGGAATTTTCAGACACGCTCTGAGAGGCTGTGCATCGCTGAATCCGGCGTTTCCGGGGATCTTCACGAATCGCAGGGCATCGGGGTAGCCATGGGTTGAGGCTCGATTGTGGTGTTGGACTGCCAGGGAATGGTAGCAGGCTTGCATCACAAAATCATTGCTCTCCCAGTCGAATCCGGGGGTCGAGTCCCGCGTAGACCAGATCCGTCAGGGTATTGACGGCGACATAAAAAAGACTAATCAGCAAAACGCAGCCTTGTAATACAGGATAATCGCGTTGTCCGATGGCCTCGATGGTGAGTTGTCCCAGACCCGGCCAGGAGAACACGAATTCCGTGATCACCGCGCCCCCCAACAAAGTACCGAGTTGCAGTCCGAGTACCGTGATAATGGGTAATGCGGCATTGGGAAGCGCATGGCAGAAGATCACCCTATGTTCTCCGAGTCCCTTTGATCGAGCGGTTCGCATAAAGTCCTCGCCGAGAACCTCCAAAAGGGCCGAACGCACCATGCGGGAAAGGAGCGCGGCCAATGCCGTGCCCAAGGTGATCGCCGGCAGCACCAATGATGTTATTCCTTCTTCCCGGCCGCTGACCGGAAGCCACTGTAACCATACTGAAAAGACGAGAATCAGTATCGGTCCCATGACAAAGTTCGGTATGGATATTCCGATCATGGAAAATCCCATGGCACCTCGGTCCCATAGCGTGTTTTTCCGTGCCGCGGCAAGCGCGCCCAAGGGAATGGCGATCAAAATGGCGATGGCCAGCGCGGCGAGGGCGAGGATCACCGTGGCGGGGATCCGCTCGGCCAGCATTTCGCTAACGGGCCGTTTGGCATGCAAGGAGTCTCCGAGATCGAAATGAGCGAGTCCTTTCAGATACTCAAGCAATTGTATGCCGATGGGGCGATTCAGGCCCAGGGCTTCGCGCAGCGCCTCGCGCTCGGCGGGTTGAGCGGATTCTCCCAGCATCACTTCCACCGGATCTCCCGGCACCAGGTGAATCAGCAAAAACACCAGGCAAACCACGCCCAGAACAACGCCGACGGCGCTTAGCAATCTGTAAAACAGGAAGTTGAAAACAGTGGCCAAGAAAATCCTCGTGAATCGTTTTTGGTTCCGGTGATATCAGGTTAGATTACCGGAAAAAGTTGCAATATTGATTCTTTCCGTAACTCCCCGCAAAATGACACACTCTATTGCGTGTAGAGGACGCTTGTATGGTGGGAACGGACCACTAAAATAACCATCTGATGATGCAGTAAAAGAGGTAAATGCAAAATTCGGATTGTGCGCCATAACCAGGCAAAAATGAGGGAAAAATGGAATTTACATGGCGGTAAACGAGCATTTGAACACATTTTTAGCGAAGTTGGGGAGTGGCAAGATGGGTTTTGCATACAGCTTGAAAATCACTCAATCATAACGGAAGAGGTATAGTTCATGAGAATAATTCTTTTGGGAGCCCCCGGTGCGGGAAAAGGCACTGTTGCAAAAATGTTGACCGAACTTGATGGATCCGTCCAGATCTCCACCGGTGACATTCTGCGTGGTGCTGTAAAAAACGGCACCGAGCTGGGAAAAAAAGCCGACTCATTCATGAAGGCGGGTGACTTGGTACCCGATGATCTCATTATGGGCATCATGGAAGAGCGCCTACAGGAAGATGATTGCAAGGCAGGCTTCCTGCTCGATGGTTTCCCGCGGACGATTCCCCAGGCCGAAGCACTCAAACAGCTACTGTCGAGGATCGGTACCGATATCCAGGCAGCGATAAATATCGATGTTCCTCGCGATGTCATTCTGGATCGCCTGACGACCCGCCGTACCTGCTCCAACTCCGAGTGCCAGGAAATCTATAACGTCAAGACAAAACCGACCAAAAAGGAAGGGATTTGCGACAAATGCGGCAGCCCCGTCATTCAACGCGATGATGAGACGACAGAAGCTATCAGCAAGCGTCTTGATACCTATAACGAGAAAACGGCGCCACTGGCTGGCTTTTATGAAAAAGAAGGGTTGTTGTTTACCGTCGATGCCACATCCAGTGATGCAGTGGTTTCCGGCATCAAGGGTAGAGTTGGACTGTAGGGTCGGCCCGCTTCTATCCGGGCAGCGATTTCCCGCGAGGCAAATGCAAAACACGGATTGTGCTTCATAACAAGGCGAAAATGCCTCTGAGTCTCTTAGAGCGTGTCTGAAAAATCCCTGGTCTACTGCGGCGGCCCCCGAATTGTGGCCCGCTGCGTTGCGAAAGAGTCAAAAATCGCGTCATGTAGCTCGCTACACTCCCCGATTTTTTACCTTCCGCGCCTTGCGGGACCCCAATCGGGCTAC
>JABDQX010000198.1 GCA_013042035.1 Gammaproteobacteria bacterium | reverse complement strand
CCCTGTATTTTTCGGTTTGGCCTCGGCCTTTATCCATCCGGCCCTGGCCGAACCCTGGGGATTGGTGGTAAACGAGGCTGCCGCCTCGGGTCTGCCGTTGTTGGTGGCCCATCCCGTCGGCGCGCGTTATGAACTATTGATCGAAGGCGAGAATGGTCTGGGTTTTGATCCGACGAACGTTTCCGATATCACCCGCGCGTTGCGCGAGATAGCCGATATGTCGAACGAGAAACGCGCGGCAATAGGGGAAAAATCCGCCGATATTGTAGCTGACTGGTCGCCATCGAGATTTGGTGAAGCCCTGTGCGCGGCAATCCGGATAACAGGCGCGATATGAATGTGTTGCATGTCATCCGAGGCCTAACGAATTCCTCGGGCACCACGCACATCGTCATCCCTCTGGCGGAAGAACAGGCGCGCCAGGGAGCGCGGGTATCGGTTCTGTTTGTGGATAAGCCACCTCACGAATCCCTGATACCTACCCCTGATCTGGTCGATAGCCAGGCATTCCCCCAGTCGTTGCCCCGGTTGTTGCCACTATCTCATCCCGGTGTTTCGTGGCCTTTCGCACGAGCTCTTAAACGGCGGATTCATGATTTTGATGTAGTACACATCCATGCGGTATGGAATTTCCCCACCTGGTGGACGATGCGCGTGGCATCAAGGGCCAATGTTCCGTACATGGTGGCGCCCCAGGGGTCCCTGGAGCCATGGGCCTACAACCACGGAAGCCGGCGGCGGCGAATGTATGCCCGTTACATGGAACGCCCACTATTGGCACGGGCAACGCGGCTCCAGGCATTAACGGAAACCGAGGCCGAACAATTTCGCGCCTTTGGGTTGGCCGTCCCCACGGCAATCATTCCCAACGGCATCTCACCGGATTGGTTGGAAGGTGAACGGGGCAACCTCGCCGCGCATCTCGATTTGCCACCGAAAACGAGAACACTACTGTTTCTCTCCCGCATGCATGAAAAAAAAGGACTGGATATATTGCTGCGCGCCTTTGCCGAAGTATCGCGTGGATTTCCCAATCTGATGTTGGTGGTGGCCGGGAGTGATGCCGGATCCGGCCATGGCGACAGGATGCGGGTACTGGCCAATGCCCTTGGTCTTGAGGATCGTTGCCTATTTATCGGCGAGGTCGGAGGTGACAAGAAACGCAAAGTATTACTCGGCGCCGATGCCTTTGCACTGACCTCCCATTCTGAGGGGCTACCGGTAGCCGTTCTGGAGGCCATGGCATCGGGTCTGCCTGTACTGATTACGCCAGGTTGCAATCTGCCGGAGGTTGCCTCATCGAATGCCGGGCTCATCGTCAAGCCCTCGGTGGCAGCCGTTGCCACCGGATTACAGACCATGTTCGGTGAGCCTCACATGCACGAGCGGGGGGAAAATGGCCGCACGTTGGTGCGCGAGCGTTTCACCTGGCCACGGATTGCCCGCGATACACTTGCGGTTTATGAAGACATGGTTTCTCGGTAATCCCTGATATGGTTCATAAGCATATTCCTGTTTCAGCTATTGTACTCACCCGCAACGAGACAACGAATATAGCGCGTTGCCTCGAGGCGATGAATGCCATTGCCGATGTCGTGGTCGTGGATTCCTTCAGCACCGACGACACCTTGTCCCTCGCCGAGACCGCGCGATCCGATGTTCGGATCTTCCTGAATGCCTTCAAGGACTTCGGTGATCAACGCAACTGGGCGCTGGATAACTGCGAACCTAAATACCCATGGGTGTTGTTTGTCGATGCCGATGAATTTTGCACACCGGCATTCCTCGACGAGCTTGCGGCATTCGTCGCGAAGCCGGAGATATTTGTCGGGGCCTTCATTGCCGGAAAGAACTACTTTCTTGGACATTGGCTCAAACACTCGACCCTATACCCGTCCTATCAACTGAGATTGTTGAAACTTGGGCAAGTGCGCTATCGAAAGGAGGGGCATGGACAAAGAGAAGTGACAGATGGGCCTTTGCATTACTTTATAGAAGGGTGGCACCATAACGGTTTCAGTAAAGGCGTATACGAGTGGATCGAGCGACATAATCGCTATTCCAGCCATGAAGTGGCGTTGATCGAGCGGCTCCGGGCGGAACGTATTGAGTGGCATAATGTGTTTAAGTGGAAAGGTGACCCTATTGCCCGACGACGGGCCTTGAAGCGTCTGGGCGCAAAAATCCCGCTTCGCCCGCTCATGCGTTTCTTGTATGCCTATATCTGGAGAAGGGGATTTCTCGATGGCTATCCCGGCCTGCTGTATTGCCTGTTGCGAGTAGCCCACGATATCCACATCCTCGCCAAGTTGGCGGAGAGAAGAAATCAAGATATCAATCGGCGGTGAGTTCGATCCAGGGTGAATTTGTTCTATCTGACAATTCTAATAGATACAAATGGTTGGGCCGCAT
>JABDQX010000196.1 GCA_013042035.1 Gammaproteobacteria bacterium | reverse complement strand
TGCAAGACGAGTTTATCTACAGTTCAAAGGTTTTGCGGCTGAGTGATGTCGAGCTGGAGGTCTATCCACTAGTTCATATTCAATCAATACATGTGGACAAAAATGGGAAGTGAATACGCAGGCACTTCAATGGTTCGCCCAACGGATCGACCGAAATCAAATGAAACATAAATTTTTCGCTCGAACGGCTCCCAATAGGCAAGATCAAGGCGACCATCGTCATTGTAGTCGTGAGGAATAGGAATACCCGAAGAAGTTCCGAACTTAAATTGCCGGTTTGTGCCCTGTAGCATGGATCGAACCCACCATGTCCTTGTATGTGGCTGCCAAAGGCCAACTTCGTCATAGCCGTCGCCATCGTAGTCTCCGGGCAAAATAATATCGCCCGATCGTCCGCCCCAGTTTATGGATGCGCTTTTGCTATCCTGAACGCTTTTTACGGTGAATCGACCGGTGACCGGACTCCAAACGGCCAGATCACCTTGAGAACCAGGAAGAAAACGCCCGACGACCGGCAAAGGGTGCTCTCCATTGGGTAGGCTGGGACCTTTAATCTTTTTGCCGGGATACTCAAACCACTCACCCGTACTCGGTCGGTAACCCAATTGTGAATCGTAGCCATCATTATCGTGATCGGCCACGAAGGCGATATCGATCGGCGAACCCCAGAACAGATGTTGATAGGTTGATAACCAGTTATTCCGCATCGAATCACGACGTTGCCAGTGGAACGGATACTGCCGAACCATTTTTGAAACAGTCTCACTACGGCGATAGAACCCATCCGACATATGTCCCATGATCAAATCGGCGCGATCGTCACCCGGTAGTTTGGCCAGGAATATTAGTGGAAACTCGTTTTCTCCAGAATTTGGCAGAGCGATGCGTTCTTTTTCGATGTGAATGCTGTTGTCCAGATAGTTAAAAAAGATCAGATCGGAATTACCGTCTCCATCCCAGTCGGCATGGGCCTGAGAAATCACCTTTGGTGCCCAGTAGCGTTCAATTTTCTGATCGAGATCGTGAGTCATCCCCTCGAATTCGTAAAGCATTCGAGAGCCTGACTGGAATTTTTTCGACAAGATACCGCTGGCAATCATCTTGGCAAGGCGACTGCGGACGATGGTGGGCCTTGTTATTGAGTCATGGATGGATGGCATCAAAATCCAATTGGTTTCCGACTCTTCCGCCGCGCCGGGCAACAATCGCGCAATTCTACTCTCCAGACGTATGCGCTCCTTAACTTCCTCTTCGGAAATCAAGAAACCAGCGCCGGCAACCTCGTACTTGGTGGGAGACATGGAGAATACGCTGCCACCATAGATGAGGAGTTCGCTCAAAAAACGCTCTCCTCGCTCTGCCATCGAAAAATCGTAATAGACGTCGCGATTGCCTTTTTTGAGTCTCCGTAATGCCTTTCCCACCGCTATGTAATCTTTTCCACCCTGCGAATTCTGCCAATCATAAGGTGAACGGTAGAACCCCAGCCAACGCCGATTTGCGTCATGTTCATGTGCCGCCACGATGCTAACGGCCAAGGGTGTGATGGCGGTCATGGTGGCGATTACCGCAAGTGAGGGTAAAAACACCCACCATCCCAGACGCTTGCTGAACCAATCCATGGCGATTACGGAGACAACGGCAATGGAAAGATGCGTACAAAAGAAGAATTTGGCGATCTGCGTTTCTTCTTCGACACCAGAGCCGTGACTGAAGTAGAACAACTGTGGGATCATGAACGAAACCAACCCGAAAATACCAAAGAACGCCAGAAAACGCGTTCGTTGTGACAAAACATCTTTCGGATAACGCCACCAAATCAGGATGGAAACCATCGCCAATACCAGGGGCAAACCGAATCCCGCCAACAGCCAGTTCATATGGTCGAGCAGGCTCCCCGAAATATACCCCAGGCCATCACGCAGCTTGAGCAATACCCCGGAGCCATACTCGGGGCCGCTGCTCATCATGCCACCGTGGCCAAACGCGACGATGGTGACGCCGAGGGTAAATACCGCTCCTTGGACGAAACGCACCTTCGATGGCCGGCGCAGCCA
>JABDQX010000182.1 GCA_013042035.1 Gammaproteobacteria bacterium | reverse complement strand
ATTGGGGTCCCGCAAGGCGCGGAAGGTAAAAAATCGGGGAGTGTAGCGAGCTACATGACGCGATTTTTGACTCTTTCGCAACGCAGCGGGCCACAATTCGGGGGCCGCCGCAGTAGACCGGGGATTTTTCAGACACGCTCTTAAATCTTACGATCGAAGAAAATAGCCGGAGAAGAAAAATGTCGAATAAACGATTGCCCCTGATCCTATTAATCGCAATGCTGTGGCCTCCCATGGTGCTGTCGGAGAAAAACCCCACTGACATACCGGATGCGGTCATCGAAACGGGCAAGCGCATCTTTCCCAACGGCGTGGATTCGACCGATGAAACGCCAATTCAAGGACTATTCGAAATGGCTTCCGGCACGACGGTTATCTACGTCAGCAAGGATGGAAAGTTTGCCGTCGAAGGTGATGTTTTCGATCTGGAAGAGGGGGAAAACTTGACGGAAAGGAAACGCAATCTCGCCCGCAAGGAGATCATTGCTAATATCGACGAAAAAGATATGATTACGTTTACACCCGAGGATACGCGACATACCATCACCGTTTTTACCGATGTGGATTGCGGTTATTGTCGAAAGCTACACAACGAAGTTTCCGCATTGAACAAAGCTGGCATCAAGGTGCGATACTTGGGATTTCCAAGAGCAGGGCCCTCCTCAGATACCTACAAGACAATGGTTTCCGTTTGGTGTGCGGATGATCGCCGAAAGGCCATGACGAACGCAAAGAAAGGCGAGCCAGTCCCCAACAAACAATGCGCGCATCCCCTGGATCGGCATATCGGCCTTGGCGGCCAAGTCGGTGTCAGGGGTACGCCCGCCATCGCCTTGGAAGATGGCACACTCATTTCCGGCTATCTGCCTGCCGCGCGCCTGCAGGATGCGCTGGAAAAACGGTTTCATGGGCGTTGATCAGGGATAATCTTACTAACGGTACTCAACAACGCAAGGAAATTTGTTGAAACATTAAGAGCAGCCTGTTTGGCTAAAGAGTATCGCAGCGAAAAAGCGGGGAATCGCGGCCATTTTTTCGCAAATTCGATGTCAATAATATGAACTATTGACCGAGAATTCGCGGAAATCACGGGCCGATTCTACCGCTTTTGAGCCGATATCACTTCAACCAAACAGGCTCTAAGGCACCAACCAGACGAATATTTATGACGCATACTCAACTGATTACCTCGGAGTCCGTATCAGAAGGCCATCCCGACAAGGTCGCGGACCAGATCTCGGATGCTGTACTCGATGCCATCCTGGAACAGGATAAAAAGGCCCGTGTTGCCTGCGAAACCCTCATCAAGACGGGCATGGTGCTGGTCGCCGGCGAGATCACTACATCGGCGTGGGTCGACATGGAAGCGCTTGTGCGCAACCTCGTCAATGACATCGGCTACGACGATCCAAGGTTGGGATTTGATGGGAGAACCTGCGCCGTTCTCACCGCCATCGGCAAACAATCCCCGGATATCGCCCAGGGCGTGGATGAACACACCGATCACGAACAGGGGGCCGGCGACCAGGGAATGATGTTCGGCTACGCCACCAACGAAACGGACGTGCTCATGCCGGCGCCCATCACGTATGCCCACCGCTTGGTAAAGCGACAAGCGGCGCTACGCAAGGAAGGCGTACTACCGTGGTTGCGGCCCGATGCGAAGAGCCAGGTGACGGTCCGTTACGAAGATGGCGTACCAGCGGGAATCGATACCGTCGTTCTGTCGACCCAGCATGACCCGAATATAGACTATACGATGCTCAAAGAGGCCGTATTGGAAGAAATCATTCGCCCCGTACTCCCCGCAAAATGGATTAGCGCGAATACCCGTTTCCATATCAACCCCACCGGTCGTTTCGTCGTCGGTGGCCCGGTAGGTGACTGCGGTTTGACGGGACGCAAGATTATCGTGGATACCTATGGAGGCGTGGCCCGACACGGTGGCGGGGCTTTTTCCGGTAAAGACCCTTCCAAGGTGGATCGTTCCGCTGCCTACGCCTGTCGCTTTGTCGCCAAAAATATCGTGGCAGCGGGGCTCGCAACCCGCTGCGAGGTGCAGGTATCGTACGCCATTGGTGTAGCGGAACCCACCTCCATTGACATCGAAACCTTCGGAACCGGCAAAATCGATAACGAACGGCTTGCCCGTCTGGTGCGCGAGGTTTTCGATCTCAGACCGAAAGGCATTATTGATATGCTGGAGCTATTGCAACCCATCTATCGACAAACTGCGGCGTACGGACATTTCGGACGCGAGGAGGCGGGATTTACATGGGAGGGCACCGATAAGGTAGAGGCGCTGCGCAATGCGTAATGTCTCACGGTCCGCCATGGCGATCCGAGTATGCGGAGTGAAAGGATGAATGTGGACCGTTATCCGAGAGAATAAGGAAAGTCGCCGGCTCGCATTCGAGCGC
>JABDQX010000180.1 GCA_013042035.1 Gammaproteobacteria bacterium | reverse complement strand
GTCTCGCTGTTATCTGTGCATCAATGGATTCGGCATATTCCGTGTCACTGATAAACCCGAGTTCGTGCATGCGATGCAATACGTAATTACGCCGCACCGATGCCTGTTTTGGACCGGCAATGGGATTAAAACGGGAGGGGGCTTTGGGAAGTCCCGCAATCATCGCCACTTGAGCCAGTGTCAATTCATCGAGTGTGATACCGTAATATACCTGAGCCGCTGCTCCCACGCCGTAGGCACGCTGTCCGAAAAAGATCTTGTTGAGGTATAACGCGAGGATTTCTTCTTTCGTGAATTCCTGTTCGATTCTAAGCGCGAGCAGGATTTCGTTGGCTTTGCGCAGATAGGTTTTCTCACGGCCCAGGAAAAAGTTACGGGCCACTTGCATGGTGATGGTGCTTCCACCAGGGCCTTTTTCACCCGTGCGCACCAAATGAATAACGGCACGCATCAGGCCCTGCCAGTCAACGCCGGGGTGTTCAAAGAAATGCTTGTCTTCGGCTGCCAGAACGGCCTTGATTAGGGTATCCGGAATATCCTCTATTTCAAGTGGAATGCGCCGTTTACCGCCAAATTCTCCTATCAGATATTCATCCCGAGTATATACCCGAAGTGGGACTTGCAACCGGGTATCCTTCAGTTCGGTTAGGGAGGGTAAGTTGACGAATAGATAGACAGCACCGCCTGTTACGGACAGCGCACCGATAAGACCGAGGAAAACAATACCAAGCCAGATGGTGCGTACCAATAATTTGACTCCGTTAGTTTGTTAGAGCGTGTCTGAGAATCCCCGGTCGTCGCGAGGCGGTAGCCCGGGATCTTCAGACACGCTCTTATACTTTACCGCCTGAATTTTAAGCTTTTAGCAGAGTAGACGCTGATGTATTAAGGTGTGTAATTCTGTCAATGAGAAGCGTAATTACACCCTGTTCCGCCAAGGCCGCAGTAACCGTTGGGGTTCTTTGCCAGATATTGCTGATGGTAGTCTTCAGCGTAATAGAATTCCGGGGCATGGACAATTTCCGTGGTGATTGCGGAAAGACCTGCCGCTGATAGCGTTTTCTGGTAGGCAGCTCGTGATGCTAACGCCAATGAATGCTGCTTGTTATCGTACACGTAGATCTCAGAGCGATATTGGGTGCCAATGTCGTTACCCTGGCGCATGCCCTGCGTGGGATCGTGGGCTTCCCAGAAAACTCTCAGTAGTTCATCGTAACCCACCACACCAGGGTCGAAGATTACCCGGACTACTTCGTTGTGTCCGGTCATGCCGCTACATACTTCCTCGTAAATTGGATTTGGCGTAAACCCTCCCGCATATCCAACCGCCGTGGTAAATACGCCGCCCACTTGCCATAACTTGCGTTCAGCTCCCCAAAAGCAACCCATTCCAAACATGGCCATTTGCATTGTCTCTGAAAATGGTGGTGTCAATGGAGAGCCGTTGACGAAATGTCTTTCGGAAACAGACATCTTTTTAGAGCGCCCTGGTAGCGCCTCTCGCGGATTCGGTAATTTTGTATTCTTGAACATAAATTAATGTGGAAACCTTGTTCTTCCCGGCTGGGGATTTTATCCGCCAATATCCATTGAGGCAGGCCTTGTCAGAGAGATAAGGCGTCCGGTGTTGGGTTGCAACGCCCGCCAGTCGGGTGGCATACCAATACGAGCAAGCGTGGCCGTCGGCATAAGCTTGCCATCGGGTGGTTGTTCAAGAGTTGAGCCGCACAGATAGGCCAGCAGCAACTCGAGTCCCGGATTATGACCAACCAATAACACAAGCCGCACTTGTGGACATGCGCTCAATACCGTAATAAGCATTCCGGGGACAGCCTCATAGATTCGTGCCTCCCAGTTGATGTCACTTTCCGGAATGCCGGTCATATTGCACACGTTACATGTGGTTTGGCGCGCGCGTGTTGCCGGTGAACTAATCACGAAATCCGGCAATAAACGCTGATCGTTAAGCCACTGTCCCACACGAGGCGCATCCCGCGTACCTCGCTTGGAAAGTGGTCTTTGAAAATCAGAATCCACTGCGCTATTCCAATCCGATTTAGCATGCCGAAGAAGGAGTAGCTCTCTAGTATACTGTTCCATTGAATTTTTATCCCCGTGTGCAACTTTTGTCCGTGGGTCTCTGCTTCTTTAATGACGCTATTTTTTAGCAGAATCCCTTTAACGAAACAGGCTCTAACAGCCTTGGGAAAGGTTGAACACGGAGTTTCTTATGCTTTACGGTATTTCATTACATGAAAAAAGAAACGTGTCATCAAGCCTCACGGGCAAGAATCGAGTCGTCTTTCCCACAAGATACCCATTTGCAAGAAGTCTCGCAATCGGTGGAAATTCCTTCGGGAAAAGACTGGGTTCACCAGAGAACAATGGCGGAAGCCAAAGATCGCCATGCATTGTATCAACAGGCAGTACAGTGTGTGGAGGCCGAGATTGATTTTGTAGACGATACGTTCAAAACCTTGCGTGGGCGGTGGGCGAGTTCTCTACGCGAAGATTTCTGTGGTACGGCGAGCACTGCCTGCGAATGGGTACGTAGACGCCCCACCAACCATGCTGTCGGCGTGGATATCGATGCCGATGTACAGGATTGGGGCCGGAAACATAACGTGGTCAAACTCGATCCGGATGCTCGGCAACGGATACTGCTACAACTCGCTGATGTACGCACGGTACGAACAGCACCTATGGACGCCATTCTCGCCATGAATTTTAGTTGTTGGCTATTTACAGAGCGTAAGGTGCTGAAAGAATATTTCCGGCATGTACGCAACGGACTATCCGAGGATGGTGTATTTTTTCTGGATGCGTATGGTGGCTATGAATGTTGCAAAGTAATACAGGATCGTAATGAATGCGATGGTTTCACCTATATTTGGGATCAAGCGACCTACAACCCGATTAATGGTGAAATGACATGTTTTATCCATTTCGAATTCCCGGACGGTTCTCGCCTCGATTCAGCCTTCCGCTACGATTGGCGCTTATGGACACTTCCCGAGATTCTGGAAATCCTGGAGGAATCGGGTTTTCGACGCACTATCGTATACTGGCAGGGAACCGATGAAGAAACAGGGGAAGGCAACGGCGTGTTTACTCCGGAAACACAGGGCGAACCCGATCCCGCGTGGATCGCCTATATTACCGCAGAAAGATGACATCAATCGATTTGGGAGCCGGTTTCAAACTCGGTTTCAATTTTAATTCCGACTCCCACCCATGATATAGCTTGTCAGCTCAATGCAATACTATTGACCACCCCACTGGTGGACGAAAACCGCCAGCTTCTTGATCGTGGTTTCACCAAGCCGATCTTTGAAGGACGGCATCTCGGCATTCCGGGTAAGCGGGTCGTTAGGATCGTTTACACCGTGGGCAATTGTTTTTCGGGCGCTTTCCACAATACTTTCCCCTTTAGTTGGGACAAAGCGCCATATGGCATCGGTAAGGTTGGCCGATCCCATAATCTGGACACCTTTTGCGTCCATACCGTGACACCCGATGCATCCCTTCTGTAAAAACATGTTTTTTCCATCCGGATTGTCCTTGCCCTGGCTCAAGTCAGTAACGTAATTGGCCAGTATATCGATCTCGCTTCCGGATAAGGATGCCTCATGGCCAATCATGATGCCCTTGCGGCCCAGGGTGATGGTTTCCTGGATCTTGCCGATAGCTCCGCCATAGAGCCAGTCATCGTCGGCAAGCACGGGGAAACCCTCGTTGCCTTGTCCTCCTTTCCCGTGGCAGGCTGCGCAATAGTCGCCAAATGGCACCTTTGCGGAGGCTCTTGCATACTGGGACAATTCAGCGTCCGCAAGGATTTCCTTGGCATTCATGTTAGATAACCGCTCTTCGTACCGAGCCCGTATGGTGTCTATTTGATCCACACCTTCCTTGTATTCCTTGATTGATGTCCACCCAAGCATTCCTTTGGTAAAACCAGTAATGCCAGGCCAAGTGGGATAGAGAAAACTGTAGCCGACAACAAAAAGGATACTTGCCCAAAAGGCGATCATCCACCAGCGAGGTGGCGGGTTTGTCAACTCGCGTATGTTATCGTCCCAGATATGTCCCGTGTTGTTTTCTCCGGGGAAGGGATTTTTGTCCGCCATCATTTGCCTCCGAACTCGATTTTTCTGTCCTCTGACACCGGGATGTGACGATGCGCCTCCAGTTTTTCCCGATTCTTTGGACGCAAGACGTATACGTACAGTCCAACCATAAGGAGAAACGCGACAACCGTGGTAATCATGCCAATCCAATCGGCTGCCGTCATTGCTCCCCAGTCGGTATAAAAATATTCCTCGAGGCTATTCACGATATTCCTTGCCCTTGTCTATTTTGGCCATGGTACCCAGCACCTGCAGATAGGTAACCATGGCTTCCATTTCCGTTTTTCCCTCGACCTTCGCTGAGGCTGCCTCAATGTCTTCGTCGGTATACGGAATACCCAATACCTTCATCGCCTTCATGCGCGCCTGAATGGCCTCCCCATGTAATAACGTTCTGTCCAGCCAGGGATAGTTTGGCATGACGGACTCGGGAACAAGGGAGCGTGGTTTACGCAGGTGCTGTTCCTGCCATTGATCGGAATACTTACCGCCCACGCGTGCAAGATCCGGTCCGGTCCGCTTGGAACCCCACTGAAACGGGTGGTCATACATGGATTCGGAGGCAAGCGAATAATGGCCGTAACGCTCTTTTTCATCCCGGAAGGGGCGGATCATCTGTGAATGACAAAGGTAGCACCCTTCCCGTTGAAATATATCCCGTCCCGCCAACTCCATGGCTGTATAAGGGCGTACGCCATCTCCCGGTTTCCAATCATCTAGGGTTTGACCCTCCTTGCGTTGCCACATGATCTCTGGAGATTTGTTATGCTCGAAGGTGGAATCAAGATAGAAAAGAGGAACAATCTCCACGAGGCCACCGACACTGAGCACAAGGGCGGTCGCGATAACAAGTGGTATGATTTTACGTTCCAGCTTGTCCTGTAAACGTGTTGAATGGATTTTATCTGCCATTGAAATTTACCTCCCTTCTCATGCGTCGGCGATAGCCTGAGCGCGCGCAGTGAGCAATGATCCTTCCCGCGCGGATTTGTGAATCGTCATCGCCACGTTGTAAAGCATGACAATAACTCCAAGCAGGAAGATGAAACCGCCTATGGCGCGCATCGCATAGTACGGGTGCATGGCTTCGACGCTTTCAGCAAAGGTGTAGGCCAATGTGCCGAATTCGTCGTAGGCGCGCCACATCAGACCCTGCATGATTCCGGATACCCACATGGCAACGATATAAATGACGGCACCGATGGTGGCCAACCAGAAATGTACATTGACGAGCGCAGGAGAGTAAATATCAGTGTACCACAAGCGTCCCAGCAGATGATATATGGCACCGAGCCCGACCAATGCCACCCAACCGAGCGCACCGGAGTGCACATGACCAATGGTCCAATCGGTGTAGTGGGACAGCGAGTTCACCGTCTTGATGGCCATCAACGGCCCCTCGAAGGTGGACATGGCGTAGAAGGCAAGAGACATGATAAGGAAGCGCAATACGTAATCGGTGCGTAATTTATCCCACGCACCGGATAACGTCATCACACCATTGATTGCACCACCCCATGAGGGAATGATCATGGCAATGGAAACGGCGGCACCAAGGGAACCTGTCCAGTCCGGCAAAGCCGTATATTGCAGGTGGTGCGCACCGAGCCATACGTAACCGAAGGTCAGCGCCCAGAAGTGCAGTACCGACAACCGATAGGAGTAAACCGGCCTTTCTGCCTGCTTGGGTACAAAATAGTACATGATGCCGAGGAAGCCCGCCGTCAGGTAGAAACCTACGGCGTTATGCCCCCACCACCATTGCACCATGGCATCCTGAACACCGGAGAAAATAGAGTAGGATTTAAACAAATGGACGGGAACCACCAAACTATTTACAACGTGCAGATAGGTGATCATCACCAGCATCGCCAGGAAGAACCAGTTGGACACATAGATATGTGAACTTTTCCGGATTGCTATCGTCATGACGAAGTTGAGCAAGAAGGAAAGCCAGACTACGGCAATAAGAATGTCGATGGGCCATTCCAGTTCCGCGTATTCCTTGGATTGTGTGATACCGAATGGCAGGGTGAGTACGGCCAAAACGATAATCACATTCCAACCCGAAAAGGTGAACCAGGCCATTTTGCTACTCCACAGCGACACGCCACAGGTGCGTTGTACACTATAGAGGCCGGTTGCCATCAACGTACAACCGCCAAAGGCAAAAATAACCGCATTCGTGTGTAGAGGGCGCAGACGCCCAAAGGTGATAGCGGACAAGTCAAAGTTCAGGGCCGGCCACGCCAGCTCGGAGGCGATATACACGCCAGCCGATGCCCCAACCACTAAATACACTACCGCCATAACCGAAAACCACCGTATGACACCCAGGTCATACTTTCTTTCTAATGCCGCTGCTTCCATCATCCAGATTTCCCCCCTCTATCAAATTTTTTGGATAATTTTGCTCCGCAAAATTATTATGGCCTCGCTTCGCAAGGCAAAATTCGGAGGCTTTACGCTTCAAACATAAAAACCGCTACAAATCATCAAGATACACTAATGCCTATTCCATGGAACAGGTTAATTTTGTAGCATGTTGATTCCAAGCGGCTACTTCGGATCCAATCCAAACTATAACATTGCCAGAGAGCAACATTAATGCTGCTTCGCACAACTGCTCAATTTATGCGGGATTTCCGATTCTTCCTACAGTCAGGTTATACCTAACTTGACTTGAATCATAATTTTGAGACAATCGGCGAGCAGGCAATTTGCAGACAGCCTAATAGGAAGCAACGTAAAATGGATACATTAGTCAGCGTCAATAATCTCCATAAACACTTCGGTGCCATCAAAGCCGTCGATGATGTTTCCTTCCGCGTAAATCAAGGTGAAGTCTTGGGATTCCTTGGTCCGAATGGCGCCGGGAAAACCACTACCATGCGAATTATCACCGGTTTCATGGCGCCTGATGCAGGGTCTGTCACATTGGGTGGTGATGATATTGTCGATGCGCCGGTTGCTGCAAAACGGCGGGTCGGTTACCTGCCGGAAGGAGCGCCTTTATACAGTGATATGACGCCGGCGGGATTTTTGGATTTCGTGGCCGGAATCCGGAATCTTCGGGGAAAAGAAAAGAATCGACGCATCACGGATACCATAGAAAAGACCAATATCCAATCGGTGCTAGGCCAGCCCATCGAGACCTTATCCAAAGGATTCAAGCGGCGGGTCGGGCTTGCCCAGGCAATCCTCCACGACCCGGAAATTCTGATACTGGATGAGCCCACCGATGGCCTGGATCCCAATCAAAAGCATGAAGTCAGAACGCTTATCCGGGGGATGGCCACCGAGAAAGCCATCATTTTGTCCACGCATATCCTTGAGGAAGTGGATTCCGTATGCAGCCGGGCCATAGTGATTTCGGCCGGTAGGCTGGTTGGTGATGGTACGCCAACCGAACTGCGGGCCAGATCACGCTGGCACAATGCGGTTACCCTGTCTGTGCGTGTCGACAATGGAAAAGAGGTACAGGCAACGCTTTCCAACCTGCCTGGGGTGCAATCCGCGGATTTGGTAAGCCAAAAGGACGGACTGGCGCGGCTGGTGTTGTATTCAACGCATGGACAATCCATATCAACCACCGTAAATCAGGTTGTCCGGGAGCGAAATTGGGCGGTGGATGAATTGTATGTAGAACAGGGCCGGTTGGATGATGTGTTTCGTGCCATGACGAGCAAACTTTTGTAGGGTCATGGATGATCTCATGGCGGGGAAACCGTCCAACGAAAGCCGGGACTCAGTAGAAAAATGGCTTGATTCAAGAAAAATATGAACAACATCCTGAGCATATTCAAACGAGAATTCATGGGTTATTTTACAACGCCCATCGCGTATGTATTTATCGTGATTTTTGTTTTCCTAAATGGAATATTCGCCTTCTATCTCGGTGATTTTTTTAATCGGGGACAAGCGGACATGGCGGCGTTTTTCGCCTTTCACCCATGGCTGTATTTATTCCTGATCCCCGCACTGGCCATGCGGTTGTGGGCCGAGGAACGCCGGGAGGCAACCATCGAACTGCTGTTTACGTTACCTATCACCATGGGGCAGGCAGTGCTCGGTAAATTTCTTGCCGCCTGGGCATTTACCGGTATCGCCCTGGTGCTTACCTTTCCCATGTGGGGTACCGTCAATTATCTTGGTGACCCGGATAATGGGGTTATTTTGGCCGGCTATATTGGCAGTTTACTGATGGCGGGCGCATTTCTCGCGATTGGCTCTTGTATATCCGCATTGACGCGGAATCAGGTAATTGCCTTCATTATCAGCGCGGTGGTCGGTCTTGCCTTTGTGCTAAGTGGTTTTCCTCTGGTTCTTGATTTTTTTAGCGGCTGGGCGCCCGAGATTCTGGTTCAGGCAATCGGTTCCTTCAGTTTCCTCTCCCACTTCGATGCCATCAGTAAGGGCGTTATCGACCTTCGCGACATGGTTTATTTTACTTCGCTGATTGCATTCTGGTTGTTTGCCAACGTGGTAATTATCGAATTTAAAAAGGCCGAATGATTTCGTTATGCGAAATCATATGACCCGCTTTGCGAAATTGAAGATATACAAAGTGCATCGGATCCGTCATTTCGACCGAAGAAAGAGACCGAAGAAATCTTAACCCACCATGCTTTATGAAACAGATTTTTATGCCTGGACAAATCAACAGGCGCTCCTATTGCGTACGGGGAATTTCGTTGATGCCGACATGGATAATATTGCCGAGGAAATACAGAGCATGGGAAGAAGGGAAAGGCGTGAACTGGTCAGCCGACTAAAAATCCTTCTGGTCCACCTGCTCAAATGGCAATATCAACCAGCCTTTCGGGGGAGAAGTTGGGAGCTCACCATCAAGGAGCAGCGAAAAGAGCTGGAGCTGCACCTCCTGGATAATCCGAGCCTCAAAAGCGGGTTGCATCAATCCTTGGCGGATGCCTATGCGCTTGCCGTGATTAGGGCGGAGAATGAAACGGGCCTGGAGTCGTTCCCGGAGATTTGCCCTTATGGTTTCGATGAAGTGATGGCTGAAGAATTTTGGCCGGAGTAAGCAGGATCGTTTTCACATCCGCTTTTGAGATGAGCAAGTATCATCAAATAGAATAAGTATCGCGCGTTATCTCAAATCGAAACAGCAAAGTACGTAACAAATATAGAATCCAACTCACTATGAATATCAAATGGTTTGCCGGTGGTGGGCTTGTGTTGGCGGTGATACTGTTGTTCGCGGTCAATATCTTCAGTGCCGCAGCATTCCGCTCCGTGCGCCTGGATCTCACGCAAGGGCAACTTTACACCCTGTCAGAGGGGACTCGAAACATCCTGGCGACACTGGCAGAACCGGTGACGTTACGCCTGTTTCTTTCCCAAAAGCAGGCAACCCGGCTCCCCGGGATCAGCAGCTATACCACCAGGGTTCGGGAACTGCTGGAAGAATACCGCAGGATCGGCGGGGGATTGGTGCGTGTGCGCATCATTGAGCCGGAACCCTTCTCGGAAGAGGAGGATCGCGCGGTTGGCTATGGTCTTACGGCAGTACCATTGAGTGATGAGGGCGATTCATTCTATTTTGGGCTGGTTGGCAGTGGACCTACCGACACGGAGATGTTGATTCCTTTCTTTTCCCCGGATCGGGAAGCCTTTCTTGAGTACGATCTTACCAGCCTGATTCACCAGGTAGCCTACCCCAATAAAAAAGTCATCGGTCTTATCAGTTCCCTGGCCATGGACGGTACGGGGAAAATGGATCTTCGCGCGCTTCAACAGGGCCAGCAGCCGGTTCCCTGGACCGTCCTCAACGAGATCCGCCAGCACTTTGAGATACGCACGTTGGCGACCGACGTTAAAGACATACCGGCGGAAGTGGATCTGTTGATGTTGGTGCACCCGAAGGAGCTTGACGAAAATACTCTGTACGCCATCGACCAATTTGTATTACAAGGTGGACATGCGTTGGTATTTGTCGATCCATACGCCGAGGCGGATTCGGAAGGCAATGCCATGATCTCCGGTATGTCCGGCCTCGATAGTGCCAGCTCAAACCTCGATCCATTGTTCGCGGCCTGGGGCATCGAGTTTTCTTCCGCAAAGGTCGTCGGCGACATCCGTTTGGCGGAGCGGGTTCGCTTCGAGACAGATTCGCGTTCCACCACGACTGATTACCCCATTTGGATTAGATTATCGGCGCCCGAGATGGACAGGGATGACATCATTACCGCTAACCTGGACAGCGTTCTTCTGGCAAGCCCGGGAAGATTCCGGGCAATTGCCGGCAAGGAAACCCAACTGCTCCCCCTTATCCAAACCACAACCAATGCCATGGCGTTCGATACCGCTCGGGTGGCATTTCTTACCGATCCGGAAAATCTGTTGCATAACTACCAGGGAGAAGGGGAACAATACATCCTTGCCGCCCGGGTAACCGGCCCGGTAGAAAGCGCTTTTCCCAATGGTGCGCCAGCAGCGAATGAAGACGATGAGGGTGAAGATGGCAAGGATAGCGAAAAAGACGCATCCACCGATCAGGCGAATGGAGCCGGTGCCACGGATGGTAAGAAAGAAATCGCCTCCTCCAACGAACACTTGTCGGCGTCCAAGGATGATATCAACGTTGTCGTGGTCGCCGATACGGATATCCTGCGAGACCGATTCTGGGTGAAAGTGCAAAGCTTTCTGGGTACGCGTATCGCGCAACCGACGGCCGCCAATGGAACCTTTGTGATCAATGCCATCGAAAATCTGAGCGGCAATAATGATCTCATCAGCATCCGCAACCGGGGGCATTTCCGGCGACCGTTCACGCGCGTGGATACCATACGCGAGCAGGCTGAATTCCGCTTTCGGAATAAAGAAAAGGAACTGCTCGACAAACTCCGTGAGACAGAACACAAGCTAATGGAGCTCGAACGTGGTAAACAAGGGGATGGCACTTTGGTGCTTAGCGAGGCCCAGCAACAGGAAATCGAGCGTTTTCGAAAAGAGAAGCTTCGGGTGCGCAAAGAGCTGCGTGATGTGCGGCATAAACTTCGCAAGAATATAGAGCGCATGGAAAACCAGTTGAAGTTCATCAATATCGGATTGATACCGTTTCTTATCGGGATAGGCGGCATCGTTGTCGCGGGGTATCGGATCAGACGGAAGAAAATAGCGAATCATGCGTAAAATCAGAACACTTTTCATTCTCGCCCTGGCAACCGTAGCGGTTGTTTGGGCGGCCTTCTACGTACTGCAACGCGACACTGGTGAAAGAATTGCCGAAAAGGCGCCTCTATTTCCGGCGCTTGGCAGTCAATTGAATCAGGCAGCGGAGCTACGGATCGGCAAGGGAGAGTTTTCGTTTACGTTACGCCGCCAGGGAGAAAATTCATGGCGCATACAGGAGCGGGCGGATTATCCTGCCGATCTACCAAAAATACACGAGCTTTTACTGGGGAGCGCCAACCTCCAACGCTTGGAAGAAAAGACGCGTAATCCCGAACGGTACAGCCAGCTCGGTCTTGCCGAAACAGGCGAGAAAGACGATGCGGATAAGGTGGCAATGCAAATTGCCATACGAGATGACAAGGACCAATTGTTGGCCGATTTTTTCGTGGGTAAACGCACTGTGGCAAAAAGCCGGCGTTCCCGCCATGAAATGTATGTGCGGACACGGGATGATCCTACCGTGTGGCTCGTGGAGGGAAATCTACCCCATGGTGATAAGGTAACACACTGGTTGCAAAAGGATATCCTGCAACTGGATCATGAGCACATTCAGGCGGTGCGTATAACGCACGCGGATGGTGAAACGGTCACCATCAGAAAGAACGACCGTGACGCCTTTGATTACTACATCGTCGGATTGCCCGAAACCGCAAAGCCAAGATCCACCCATATCGTCAATGGCATCGCCATCGGCATGGCCGACATTGAGCTGCTGGATGTGCAAAAAGAACAGAACGCGGCCCTCTCGGACAAAGCGCCCGGCGCGACAGTTCTGATCACGACTTTCGATGGGATGCTCATCACCATGACAACCTGGCGTTCCGGAGAGAATATTCTGGCCCGTCTTGCTGCCGATTTCGATCCTGAGTGGGACCGGGAACCCAAACCACGGAAAGGAGAAAAAAAAGCGGCCCCCACAACGCTATCCGATCATGGTAGCATTGGAAATATAGGTATAAAAGCAGCCTCCGATGTCGGAAAAGCCGGCGATATCGGAATCCGGACGGGATCCGGAGCTGGAAACATGGTGACACGGACGATTGACCTGAAGGGAAGAAGAAATGCGGATTTTATAAAAAAAGAGGCCGCAGAGCTTGCCGAGCGCTGGCGTGACTGGATCTATATCCTGCCGGGGTATCGTATGGATAAGCTGACCAAAAGGATGAGTGATTTGGTCAAATAATTTTCCTTGGCAATCCGAAAACTGCGTTTGCGGATTGCCAAGGAAAATTATCCCGTTTGCTTCGTGATACGAAAGTTCCGACTTCGTCGGTTGATTGAAGAGAGTGCATGCATGGTGGGGAAAAAGGGAAATTGATGGTTGTGACCGGATCAAAATCCTTGCCGGAACAAAACACTTTCGCTCAATTCCCCCCAGGGCAATTGAGTGAGAACCAATCGACCCGCTACAGCCGCCACATTGCCCTATCCCGGTTCGGACTCAAGGGGCAAGGCCGGTTATCGGATTCCCGCGTTCTGATCATCGGGATTGGTGGGCTCGGTTCCCCCATCGCCATTTATCTCGCCGCTGCCGGGGTTGGTCATTTGGTTTTGGCCGATTTCGATCGGGTGGAGCTTTCCAATCTCCAGCGTCAGATCATTCACACTACCCATGATCTGGCTCGCCTCAAGGTGGAATCGGCGCGGGATCATCTGGCCGCCCTTAATCCCGACATTCGGATCACCCCGTTGGCGCGGGTGCTGGATGAAGAAGAGCTATTTTCCGAGGTATCCCAGGCCGATGTGATTGTCGATGCCACGGACAATTTCGAGAGCCGATTCGAGCTGAACCGTGTCTGCGTTCAGACCAAAACGCCTCTGGTGTCCGGGGCCGCGATTCGCATGGAAGGTCAGGTGACGGTCTTCGATGCCCGTCGCGAGGACAGTCCCTGTTACCGTTGTCTGTACAGCGATGAGATTGAAGAAGGAGAGACCTGTGCCCAGGTGGGCGTGCTGTCGCCGCTACTTGGCATCATCGGCGGCATTCAGGCCACGGAAACACTGAAGATTCTGACCAGTACGGGAGACGCACTCATCGGACGCGTTATTTTCCTCGATGCCTTTGGCATGGAATTGCGGACCATGAAACTGCGCCGGGATCCCAGTTGCCCGGTATGTGGATAATTTTTTTGCAAAGCGCAAGATTTGCAAAGCGCAAGATCTAAATAAAGAACCAAATGGAAGCTCGCATATACAAGCCCGAGGAATACCTCATTCGCGAGGAACCGTACTACGAACCGGTACACGATGAAATTGCGCTGTTCGAGGCCGCTTACCGAAATCAGTTGCCATTACTGTTAAAAGGTCCTACCGGATGCGGTAAAACCCGGTTCATGGAACACATGGCCTGGCGGTTGCAGCGTCCCTTGATAACGATATCCTGCCATGATGATTTGACCGCCTCTGATCTGGTGGGTCGCTTCCTGATCCGGGGTGGAGAAACCCTATGGGTCGACGGACCCTTGGCCCTTGCGGTGCGTTACGGCGGCATTTGTTATCTGGATGAGGTGGTTGAGGCGCGAAAGGACACCACAGTGGTCATACACCCGTTGGCCGACGATCGCCGAGTGCTTCCCATGGAAAAACTGGGGCAGTTGTTGGAGGCAACGTCTGAATTCGGCCTGGCTATTTCCTACAATCCGGGCTATCAAAGTGTCCTGAAGGATCTCAAGCAAAGTACCCGGCAGCGCTTTGTGGCCATCGAATTCGACTATCCCAGCCCGGAACTCGAAAAAAAGATCGTCATGCGCGAATCGGGATTGGACGATGCAACGGTTGCCGGCCTCGTGAAATTCGCGGGTATGACCCGAAACCTCAAGGGCAATGGCTTGGAGGAAGGGGCCAGTACCCGATTACTTGTCCATGCGGGAAAACTCATCGCCGTTGGTATTCCTCCCGCGGGCGCATGCCGCGCGGCCATCGCCGAATCCCTCACCGACGATCAGGAAATGCTTACCGCTGTCAATGAATTGAGCGCATCGGTTTTTTGATCCGTGAAAATTTCCACTGGCATGGGCAGCGAAGATTGACTATGATCGGGCTCATGCGTTGGGAAAGCGGAGTTTCTGAATTTCACCTCGCGAGATGTGACTACGTCACTAATATGTTGCAGCGCACAATCGTACCAGCAACACGCATAATCTTCGAAAGAGCATAATCTAATGAATGGTAAAACTCGATTTGGCCTACTGATGCCCCTGTTTTTGTTACTGTACGTGATAACGAATGGATGCAGTGCTACGGAGATACGGGAAGAGGGGAGTAATGATCCCCTGCAAGGGATGAATCGCGTTTTTTATGGGATTAATGATGTGCTGGACCAGGCATTTGTAGAGCCGATCGCGGAAGCCTACGTAGCGTATGTTCCTGGCAGGATTCGAACGAGCGTTTCGAATTTTTTCGATAATCTGGCCTATCTTGGAGTCGTGATTAACGACATCTTGCAAGGCAAGATCGAATATGCGGTCAAGGATACAGGGCGTTTTGTCGTAAACAGCACGATTGGCTTCGGGGGAATATTCGACCCGGCCACCTCCATGGGTCTCGAACGCCATGAGGAAGATTTTGGTCAAACGCTGGGCGTGTGGGGCGCGAGCGAAGGCAGCTATCTCGTATTGCCGGCTCTCGGTCCTAGTTCCGCTCGCGATGTCCCGGGAGTCGCGATGGGGTTCTTTACCAAC
>JABDQX010000053.1 GCA_013042035.1 Gammaproteobacteria bacterium | reverse complement strand
GGGCGCTACCATGGTGGCTCCCGGCATAACCATATCCCCAGGTGAGGGGATCGTCATGCCACTACCTGAACTCTGATCCTCGACTATAACATTATAGGATTTACCATCGACCGTAATCTTAAATTTTTTTTCCATGAGATTTCGGTTCCTCTTGAAGAATTTTACAGGTGCAATATACCGGTCATACCAACCGGATCTGTTATTTTGGTCTCGAATTTCGTTGCTTGAGCTGGCGATTCACAGCGTGGGATGCATGATGTACAAGCCGACCCTCTGCCGTCCAAACCTGACCCCGCTCTCTCGATTCGATGTGGATAATCCGGTGGGGACCAACCACGGCCCAAACTGCCGCGGCAATAGCTGCGATGTGATCGTTACCATGTTTGTCAGTGGCAACGACATCGGTTGGAGAGGCCACGTCGACTTTCTTTTCTAACTTGGACAGTACACCGACAACACCACGGATTACAACGGCGACGAGCAACGAGATCACGATTGCCAGCCCATATACCTGTATCGATAAATACGAAGCGTCCGCGAAAGATAACGTTTCATTCATTTTGTCTGTCTCCTTGCTCCTCTGATTCTACCGGATTTTAGTGGCTTGTAACAACGATACCGTTCAGGGACTGGCTGTCTTTGCCCATGAGAAACAAATAGGCGGGCATTATTTCCTCCGGGTGAGGAAGCGTCATCGGATCTTCCGCCGGATAGGCGGCAGCCCGAAGGCGCGTGCGTACCGCGCTCGGATCGATACCGTTGACACGCAACCCGGACCTGGTCTCCAGCTCATCGGCAAGGATTTGAATGAGTCCTTCGATGGCAAAAGACGATACCCCATAAGCTCCCCAATACGCTCGCCCTCGGCGACCGACATCCGCCGAAGTAAAAATGACAGAAGCGTCCTCGGCGCGCTTGAGCAATGGCAAACAGGCCCTCGTTAACAAAAAAGGTGCATGCAGATTTACCTGTATGACTCTTGCCCATTGGACTATATCGTAGTGTTCAATGGGACTTGGTACGCCAAGCTCGATCCTGGCATGTAACAGACCGTCGAGACGATCGAATTCATCGCCTATCCGCTCGGCCAGTTCTTCATAGTCCGTGGGGGTCGCGCCCATAAGATTCATGGGGTAAATAGCAGGCTCGGGCGCGCCTGCTTGCACAATATCATCATAGACAATCTCGATCGCCGGAACATCATGGTCAAGAAGTACGACGGTAGCACCGTGGGATGCAAATGCCCGTGCCGCCATACCGCCTAAATCGGTACCCGCACCGGTAACCAAAATAACCCGCGCGGCAAGAAGATCCTTGGCAGCGACATAGGATGCCGGAATCGTAAATCGGTTGTGATTGTCAATCATACTAGGCAAATGCAAAACTCGGATTGTGTCTTAATAACAAGGCGAAAATGGGCAAAAAGCGGAATTTATATGGGAGCAAATAAGCATTTTGAGTCCATTTTCAATACAGTTAGGGAGTGCAAGGTGAGCTTTGCATACAGCTCGGAATATAATTACCTTGGCTACGCGAAATTATATGGCATTGCTTCGGTAGTCAAGAAAAAAGTCAAGCAAGAATTACTCGCCAACCGTAATTACTTCGGCAGGTCGCAATACCCGGTTTTCCGATTGATATCCATTGCGAATGATGGCGATGATGTCTCCTTCCTCACGACCGATTTCCAAGCGTGTCTCCATTACCTTGCAAAGACCAACGATGCTTTTGCCTTCGGGAAATTCGATCTGCTTTACACCGTGTTCCTCCAAGATGCGTATAAGCTTGCGGTGGATGGCCTGAAAGCTTTTGAGCATTCGGCGACCGGTCTTATCCAGATTGCTTTCCTTTTCCGCCATGCTCTTGAAAATATTTTCAAAAGAATCAAGTACCGTGCACAGCGCCAGGAAGATTTCATCTTCGCTTTCCGATGCCCGTTTCTTTTCTTCTCGTAAGGCACCTTCCAGATCGATTATAGTCCGTTGAAAGGTAATCAGTTTGTCATTGAGGTGCTGTTTGCTCAAGAATTTTGCTCCACATGATTTTGCTCCGAGAAATCATGTGGAGCAAAATTACTAAGACCGCTGAAACTAAAGCAAGATCCCTGGTTCTGAAATATGCGAAAAATGTTTGTATTACAGCCGCATATAAAGTATGCCAGTCTTGCCTTACTTTTTGCGCCCTTAGTATATGGCCCCGCTGCACGGGGCAGGGAAAGTGGTTTATCCCGCACAGATGCCAGAATGATAATTTAGGGAGAAATAATCAAACGCACAAGCTGCGGACGTCGATTCTCACTGTCCACCGGTACCTGTGGCGCCGATACGGCATAGGGACCAAAAT
>JABDQX010000173.1 GCA_013042035.1 Gammaproteobacteria bacterium | reverse complement strand
CTCTATGATTTCCGCCGATGCGTCGGCCACCGAAACACCAGGGACGAAGGCGCTGAAATACCATCTGGATCGTTATATTCGGAGCCCTTATTCCGGCTTTGCGGTATTAAATACCGCTTTGTTTGCCGATGGTGCCTTTATTTATCTGCCTGCGGGCCAGGTAATCGAGGCGCCCGTTCACCTCCTGTTCGTATCCACCTTTCAAAATGAGGCGGTGATGACGCTTCCCCGCATCCTGATAGTGGCCGAAGAAAATAGCGCCGTGGATGTGGTGGAGAGTTTTGCCTCCCTTGGCGAGAATCGCGGCGCACCGCATTTTACCAATGCCGTCACCGAGCTCTCCCTGGGTCAGAGCGCCAGGGTCAACCATTGTAAACTGCAAACCGAAGCGACGCGGGCGGCGCTGCACGTGGCGATGTTGGTGGTGCATCAGGACGTGGACAGCCGCTTTGTTTCCCATTCCGTCTCGGCAGGCGCCGAGATCGTCCGCAATGATATCGAAGCCACCCTTGATGGCGAGGGCTGTGAGTGCACTCTGGATGGCCTCTACGTGGCAGGGGGACGTCAATATGTGGATTACTGCACCTACGTCGATCACACTTACCCCCACGGCGCGAGCACCCAGCGTTACAAAGGCATCCTCACCGATAAGTCTCACGGTGTTTTCAACGGTAAGGTCCACGTCTATCCCGATGCCCAACACACCGATGCAAAGCAACGTAATGAAAACCTGTTGCTGTCCCGTGACGCACGGGTGGATACCAAGCCGCAACTGGATATCTTCGCCGATGATGTGCAGTGCACCCATGGCGCTACCGTGGGACAGATCGACGAAAACATGGTTTTTTACCTTCGCTCGCGCGGCATTGCCGCCGAGGAAGCCAAGAATCTGCTTACCTACGGTTTCGCCGGCGAAATCGTCGATCGGGCGCCCATTGCGGCCGTCAGGACTAAACTCGTGGACAGCGTGTTGCCGAGCGCTCTGAATCGCAAATTCGCGGGTTTGGAAGTAGGAAAATGACGGATAGCCAAACGGAAAGTAAAAAGAAAGAGGAATTTCGCGAAACGCTCAGGGAGAAGGTGATAGAAACCCTGCGTCAGGTCTACGACCCGGAGATCCCGGTCAATATCTATGATCTCGGCTTGATATACCGGGTCGATGTCAGTAGCGGGGGTATGGTGTACATTGATATGACCCTGACCGCGCCGGGTTGCCCGGTGGCGGGAACCTTTCCCGGCAGCGTGGAAGCGGCGGTGCGCAGCGTGCCGGAGGTCCTGGATGCGCACGTTAGCCTGGTTTGGGATCCGCCGTGGTCACAGGATTGCATGAGTGATGAGGTGAAGCTGCAGTTGGGTTTATTGTGAACGATCACGTTGGCCACACCACGCCCGGCGATGAAAGTTGCCCGGAGTGGCTGGGGTCAATCAGGCAAAACGAGCCACTGACATTCTCATGGTAACTGTTCGGGCGCATTACCCGGGTCTTCTGTAAAATGGGCATAACGGACATCTTCACCTTTAACGAGATATATCACGTGCTCACCGATATTCCGGCAGTGATCGCCGATCCGCTCCAGTGCACGCGTCACCCAGCAAATACATAAGATATCAGAGGTATTCTGGTGTTTTCCCCTCATGGTCGTTATGAGCATGTCGCCCAAAATAGCATTGTAATAATTGTTCACCTTGCGATCTTCCTTGTAAAGTTCCGAGGCCGACAGGGCATCGAAACGCGCAAGTGCATCCAGGCTTTTATGCAGCATTCTTTTTACCTGCTCTCCCATATCTTCCAAGGAGGACGCGGGACCCGTATCCTGCGTACTCTGGAAACCCATCAGGGCAACTTTCGCGATCTTTTTGCTTTCATCGCCAATCCGTTCCAGATCATTGACGATTTTGCTCGCGCTTAATACCAAACGCAGATCGAACGCAACGGGCGTACGCCGCGCCAGCAGGAGGGTACAGTTCTTATTGATCTCCAGATCCATCTGATTCATTTGACGATCGTTCTTTTTTACCGTTTTGGCTAATGCACTATCGCCCACTATCAATGCCTGTAGAGCATTATTGAGTTGCTGCTCCGCAAGGCCGCCCATGCCCATGACACGATTGCGTATATTCTCCAATTCTTCATCAAAACGGTGTACGGTGTGTTGTGTCATTACGCAATTTTCCCCTGTGGAGGTTGATTTCCGTTCTCAAAAAGCCGGGCAGGCGGAAAGTGACAGGTAAAATCACTACCGTGTCCCGGAACACTTTCGATGGATAGCACTGCATCGTGTTGTGCCAACACGTGCTTAACGATGGTAAGACCCAGCCCGGTACCACCGGTTTCCCGTGAGCGCCCGGCATCGACCCGATAGAAGCGCTCGGTTATGCGTGGGAGATGCCGGGCATCGATACCGATACCCGTGTCACGAACCAAAAGGTACCCGCCCTGATCATCCCTGTACCAACGCAGAATGATTTTACCGCTTGCGGCGGTATAACGCACCGCGTTGAATACCAGATTGGATAACGCGCTTCGAAGTTCCCGTGAATTACCGACAATGCCCAACCCGGGCTGGGCATCGATCTCAATGTGATGGTGTAAATCGGTACCCAGCGCCAAGGCTTCCTCCCGTATGACTTCCAACATGGCAGCCACGAGAACATGTTCCTGCCTGGGTTGTTTCTGGGCAAGTTCCAATCCGGAGAGTAATAAAAGATCCCCTACGATCTTTTCCATGCGTTCGGTTTGTCGATGGATCTTGGGCAATATCGGATACCACGGGAGCGCCTTGGTGTCATCGCGATCGAGCAGGGTTTCCACGTAGGCGTTGATTACCGTAAGCGGTGTGCGAAGTTCGTGGGAAACGTTTGCCACAAAGTCGCGCCGAACCTGCTCGAGTCGATGTAGCCTGGTCGAGTCACGCGCCTGCAACAGGCGTTTATTTTTCCCTGCCGGAACAACCAGTATCGTCAGCCAGGTATTCGAGTCCACCGGTGACGGTACTTCCAGTGGTTTGTGCCAGTTCTTTTCTTTGCGCAACCGGCCGATAAATTCCGGGTGGCGAAACAAGTGCGTAACTTGCTTGCCCCGGTCATCGCCTCGCCCAATCCCGAGCAGCTTATTCGCCGGGGTATTCCACCACTCGACCTCGTCATCCTGACCAAGCAGTACCGCTGCATCGGAGAGCCCGGATACCGATTTATCGAATTGTTTCACGACCCAATTCAATTTTGGCTTTGGCCTGCGCCTTGGTTTATGTTTAGGGATCGACCGGGCATCGCCGGCACGCAGCCGGTCCTCAATGCTTTCGAATACCTCTCGCCATATACCGGCGAATCTAACCGGTGTAATTGTTTTTGGATGACGCAACCAAACCCATAATTGATGGATCTGAAAAAGATGCCAGACAAGATAGCCAAGGGTCGCTGCCTGCAGAAATACCAAAGCCCTTCCAACGGCAATACCCACAAGGAGTACCATCGTGGTCCCCAAACAAACCAGGACAGCTTCCCGGACAAAACCGTTACGCCGTATCACCTTCGATCTCGGTAGACAATCGATACCCGACACCCCGAACCGTTTGTAGATAGGAATCGCAATATTTCTTGGTCAGCGCCTTGCGCAGTCTTCTCATATAGACATCCACGGTGCGTTCCTCGATCACCACATTGGTTCCCCAGACTTGATCGAGCAATTGAGTACGGCTGTGGATTCGCTCGGGGTTGCGCATCAGAAAACGTAGAAGGCGGAATTCCGTTGGTCCCAACGCTATCGGTTTTCCATTGACGGTGACACGATAGGTAGTGGTATCCAACCGGATTTCACCATATTTCACCACTTCTTCTCTCTCATGGGTCTCGGTACGGCGCAGTACCGCCTTGATCCTGGCCACGAGTTCCCGGGGAGAAAAAGGTTTGGTGATATAGTCATCCGCGCCGCTCTCGAATCCAAGGAGCTTATCGTCCTCTTCGCCTTTCGCGGTCAGGATAACAATGGGGATTCCCCGCGAGTCGTGGTTTGTTTTCAGTTGGCGGGCCAGCTCGATGCCGCTGATGCCCGGTAGCATCCAGTCCAGCAGGATCAACGTGGGTGGATGCTTTCGAATCAGTGTCCAGGCATCGTGGGCATTTTCGGCGGTGGAGACGAGGAAATCCGCCTCGCGCAGAACGAAGCAAACGACTTCCCGTACTTCCGGGTCATCCTCAACGACAAGAATTATGTTGTTTGGCATAATTTTGCTTCGCAAAATTACAAGGCACTAAGGTGATTTCCAGAAAAGAATATACCAATCTCACTTGTCTTCTTGCCCGTCTTCTGCGTTACGGCAACAGTTACATAGAACGACTATGCGCCTGTTACCGCGCCTTGAATACGAACAACAATCCTGCGCGATTCCGGTATATTCTTTTTGAGAAATCACCTAAAACTGCTCCAAAAAACGCAGGTCATTCTCAAAAAACAGTCGGATATCGTCAACACCATAACGCAGCATGGCAAGCCTTTCCACCCCCATGCCGAAGGCGAATCCCGTGAACTGCTCGTTATCGATGCCAACATTCTCGAATACCTTGGGGTGGACCATCCCGCAGCCTAGAACCTCCAGCCAACCGCTGTGCTTGCAGACACGGCAACCTTTGCCGCCACACATGACGCAGCCCATGTCCACCTCGGCGGAAGGTTCCGTGAACGGAAAATATGAAGGCCGGAACCGCAAGTCCAGATCCTGCTCAAAGAAATACCGGATAAACGCCGCCAGGATGCCCTTGAGATCGGCAAAACTAACCGCCTCGTCCACCATGAAACCCTCTACCTGGTGAAACATGGGAGTGTGAGTCAGGTCCGAATCACAACGATAGACCCTTCCCGGCGCAATCACGCGAAGCGGTGGCTGTTCGTTTTGCATCACCCGTATCTGCACCGGCGAGGTATGGGTGCGAAGCAGCAGGCGTTCATCGAAATAGAACGTATCGTGCATGGCGCGCGCCGGATGATGGGCGGGGATGTTCAGGGCCTCGAAGTTATGGAAATCATCCTCGATCTCCGGGCCTTCCACGGTCTCGAAACCAGCCTCGGCAAAAAACCGCCCGATGCGATCCAGGGCGCGCGTTACCGGATGCAGACCGCCGGGGCCATGCCCCCTGCCAGGGAGGGTAATGTCCACCTGCTCCGATGCGAGTTCGCTTTCCAGCCTCGCCGCCTCCAACGCCCGCTTGCGGGCCTCGATGGACGCCTGTATGCGCTGGCGGGTCTCATTGATGACCTTGCCTGCCTGGGGACGCTCTTCGGCGGGCAAGCGCCCGAGTTCCTTCAGGCGGGCGGTGATCACGCCCTGTTTGCCGAGATAATGCACCCGCACGGTATCGAGGGCCTGCAGGTCCTGGGCATCGGCGATCGCCTGTTCGGCGGTGGTGAGAAGGTTTGTTAGGGGATCCATATAGTTATGGCTTTTTACCTGTTCGATTTAGTCTCTTATACTTCGAAGTATAATTAGTGTTCTTCATTAAAATTCAGGCGTTATCAAGTATACGCAGAGATGGAAATGGATAGCTGGAGGGATTTCTCCCTTTGCGCCAAACGACATATGTTATCATGCCTTAGAGCCTATTTGGTTAAACCAAACAGGCTCTTATTCATCCCAAAACAACAAGTCGACATTCTCTCATCATGCAACCGTTCACCAAACTCACGGCGCTGGCCGCGCCCCTCGACAGGGCAAACGTCGATACGGACGCCATCATTCCCAAGCAGTTCCTGAAATCCATCAAACGCACGGGATTTGGCCCGAACGCATTCGACGAGTGGCGTTATCTGGATCACGGCGAGCCCGGCCAGGATTGCGCCACGCGGCCGCTCAATCCCGATTTCGTCCTCAACCGACCGCGTTATCGGGGCGCGAAAATCCTGCTGGCGCGAACCAACTTCGGGTGTGGTTCGAGCCGCGAGCACGCCCCCTGGGCACTGTTGGATTACGGATTCCGGGTGATCATCGCCAGCAGTTTCGCCGACATATTTTATGGCAATTGCTTCAAGAATGGCATCTTGCCGATTGTGCTCGATGAGCGGACCATCGAACAGCTCTTCCGGGAAGTCGATGCCGAACCGGGTTACCAACTGACCGTGGATCTCACCGCGGGCGCCATTACCACCCCAACCGGCGGGATATACACATTTGCCATCGATTCGCATCGAAAACACTGCCTGATAAACGGATTGGATGATATCGGGCTTACCATGGAGAAAACCGACGACATCCGTGCCTATGAGGCGCGTCAGAAAACGGATGCGCCGTGGCTGTTTCCGCGTTCCTAGTAAATGACCGCTTACATCATTCGACGCCTGTTGCTGATAGTGCCCACCCTGTTCGGCATCATGGTGCTCAATTTTGCCGTGATTCAGCTCGCTCCCGGTGGACCGGTGGAGCAGGCCATTGCCGAACTCACCGGTCAGGGCGCCGATATCGTCGGCCGTGTGACCCATACCGGCGGTGGCGAAACCCGGCAGTTGAAGGCTTCCCCTATCCAGGGCGACACCGCCGGCCGCTACCGAGGCGCCCAAGGGCTGGATCCCGATTTCATTCGAGAGCTGGAGGTGCGGTTCGGTTTCGACAAGCCGGTGCACGAACGCTTTTGGGACATGATGAAAAGCTATCTCGTGTTCGACTTCGGGGAAAGCTTTTTTCGTGATCGCAGCGTGGTCGATCTGGTGCTGGAAAAGATGCCGGTGTCCATCTCCCTCGGGGTATGGACTACCCTGCTGGTTTACCTTATTTCCCTGCCGCTTGGTATTGCCAAGGCGGTTCGCGACGGCAGTCCCTTCGACATGTGGACCAGCTTCGCCCTGGTCATCGGCACGGCTATCCCAGGCTTCCTGTTCGCGGTGTTTTTGCTGGTGTTGTTCTCCGGTGGCAGTTATCTCGACTGGTTTCCCCTGGGCAGGTTGACCTCCGACAACTGGGCCGAACTCACCCTGGCCGGCCAAATCCTCGATTATCTGTGGCACATCACCCTGCCGGTGACGGCCATGGTCATCGGTGGTTTCGCCACCCTGACCATGCTGACAAAAAATTCCTTTCTGGATCAATTAGGACAGCAGTACGTACTCACGGCCCGAGCAAAGGGTCTCACCGAACAGCGAGTCCTCTACGGGCACGTATTTCGCAACGCCATGCTCATCGTCATTGCCGGATTCCCCAGCGCCTTCATCTCTATCCTGTTCACCAGCTCGGTTCTGATCGAGGTGATCTTCTCACTGGATGGACTGGGCCTTTTGGGCTTCGAGGCAACTTTCCAACGGGATTACCCGGTCATCTTCGGGACCTTGTTTTTCTTCTCCCTGCTGGGACTCGTCATGAATCTGGCCGGTGATCTTATGTACGCGGTAGTGGATCCACGTATCGATTTCGAGGCGCGATAACCGACGGAAGCGGTCAATGAAAACCAACCTGGCAAGCGCAATCACTCGCCGCCGATTACACAACTTCGCCGCCAACCGGCGTGGTGTGTGGTCCCTGTGGATCTTTGGGGTTTTGTTTCTGGTAACCCTGTTTGCCGAATTCATCGCCAACGATAAACCGATTCTGGTGTATCACCAAGGTGATTTTTATACCCCTGTTTTTGTCCAATACCCGGAAACCCAATTCGGCGGCCAGTTCGAAACCGAAGCCGACTATTGGGACCCCTACGTGCGGGAGTTGATCGCAAAGCAAGGCTGGATGCTCTGGCCGCCGGTGCGCTACAACCACCGCACGGTGGTGTGGGATCTCCGTGTTCCGGCCCCTTCGCCACCGGATCGAACGCATTGGCTCGGCACCGACGATCAGGCAAGGGATGTGGTGGCGAGGCTCCTGTATGGATTTCGCATCTCGGTGCTGTTCGGGTTTGCCCTCACCATTACCAGCGCCATCATCGGCGTCGTGGCCGGGGCGATTCAGGGCTATTTCGGGGGATGGACGGATCTGTTGTTCCAGCGCTTTATCGAGATCTGGGGATCGATGCCCCAGCTTTACCTGCTGATCATCCTCAGCAGTATCTTCGAACCCAATTTCTGGTGGCTGTTGGGATTTCTCCTGCTGTGGAGCTGGATGGGCTTCGTGGGCGTGGTGCGGGCGGAATTTCTACGCGCCCGGAATCTCGACTTCGTGCGGGCGGCCCGGGCGCTGGGGGTCTCCAATCGGGTAATCATCTTCCGCCATATCCTGCCTAACGCCATGGTGGCCACCATCACCTTCCTGCCCTTTGTTCTGGCGGGCTCCGTCACCGCCCTCACCTCGCTCGATTTCCTTGGCATCGGCCTGCCGCCTGGCTCCGCATCGCTGGGCGAACTCCTGGCCCAAGGCAAGGCCAATCTCCAGGCGCCGTGGCTCGGGATCACCGGATTTTGCGTCATCGCCCTCATGTTGAGCCTGCTGATCTTTATCGGCGAGGCGGTGCGGGATGCGTTCGACAGCAGAAAGTGATTTCTTCTCTACCTGCCGGGGGCACGTTAAGGCTGCGAGCCAAGCACCGTGACGGGTCTATAAACC
>JABDQX010000165.1 GCA_013042035.1 Gammaproteobacteria bacterium | reverse complement strand
CGCAATTACCTGATCACCTGCTGGAGTAATTACTTGCGCATAGATATTCCGCAGTGTTCTATGTACACAAAGCCGATAAATACCAAGCTCTCTCAATTTCGCCCTTGTACGACGACTTCGACGCAAGCGCGCGGCTTTTTTTCTCATTCCAGACTATCCCTTATTAATCCCGAAAACGCTCACGCATTCCGAGGCTCATTAAAAAAGAACCACCAAAACCCGATTACTTTTTCTTTGCTACCTTTCGAACAATAGTCTCGTTTGCATATCGAACCCCCTTTCCTTTATAAGGTTCAGGTGGACGAAAACTCCGTATAGTTGCCGCCACTTGCCCGACTCGCTGCTTATCGATACCACGCACAACAATTTGCGTATTACTCGGCGCCTCTACCACAACACCCTCAGGAACGTGAAAATCAATGGGATGCGAATATCCCAGCAACAGATTCAACACCTGCGCCTTCATTTGAGCTCGATATCCGACTCCAACCAACTCAAGTCTTTTCTCAAACCCTTGGCTGACACCGATAACCATATTGTTCAACAAAGCACGCGTAGTTCCCGCAAGCGCATTGGCTTCCCCGCTGCTAACACGAGGGGTTACTCGTATAGCATTATTATCAAGGGAAACCTCCACCGCAGAATGGGTAGTATGCGAAAGCAGGCCCTTGCTACCCTTCACTGCCACGGCCTGAGCTTCTATTTGTACTTCAACACCGGAAGGTATGGCAACGGGAACTTTTGCTACTCTGGACACGCTTACTTCTCCCGTCAAGATACAATGCACAAAAGCTCGCCACCATATCCACCAGCTCGCGCAGCGCGATCTGTCATGACGCCCTTTGAGGTAGAAACAACAGCGATACCCAAACCACCGATTACACTCGGCAACGCATCTTTTTTCCGGTACACACGTAAACCCGGGCGACTAACACGCTTTATGGTATCAATAACAGGCTCTCCATTGTGGTACTTAAGTACGACGGAAAGCTGCGCTTTACCTTCGAAGTCCGCAATGGAATAGTCTTTAATATAACCTTCCTGTTTCAGCACCTGCGCAATAGCCGCTTTTTTCGTGGATGACGGCATCGTAACAAGTACCTTCCCAGCGGATTGGCCGTTACGAATACGCGTCAGCATATCCGCAATTGGATCCTGCAAACTCATGTTGTTATCGTCCTCACCAGCTCGCCTTTACAAGGCCGGGGATATCACCCCGCATCGCAGCATCTCGAAGCATATTCCGCCCCAAACCAAATTTCCTATAATAGCCTTTTGGCCGTCCTGTAATTCGGCATCGATTACGCAACCGAACAGGGCTGGAGTTCCTCGGTAAAGACTGCAGTTTGATTTTAGCTTTTTCCCGCTCTTTGGGATCAAGGGTAGCATCAACTATTTTTCCCTTTAATTCTATACGCTTTTTTGCATATTTTTCCGCCAATCGCTGGCGCTTTGCTTCTCGATTGATGACGGATAGCCTTGCCATTTCTTTCCTCTTTAATTAGAAACTATAACCTGACGAAGTCTTAATGCATCGAAGAGACAAGGAGATAAAAAAACAACTGAGGAATTTGGTATTCAATAGACTTCTAATCAAAAGCCGGTTTCTTCAGTTCTGTCTAAACGGAAAATTAAAGGCCGCTAATAATGCACGCCCCTCCTCATCGCTTATTGCACTAGTTGTGATGGCAATATCCAGCCCTCGCATCGAATCGATCTTATCGTAATCAATCTCTGGAAAGATAATTTGCTCACGTATACCTAAACTATAATTGCCCCGACCATCAAAAGCTTTTGGGCTAAACCCACGAAAATCACGAATTCTTGGTATAGCAATACTAATTAGACGATCCAAAAACTCGTACATTCGAGCCCGCCTTAAAGTAACTTTGCAACCAACCGCCCAGCCTTTGCGCACCTTAAAGGCAGCAACCGATTTACGCGCATAAGATACAATAGGCTTTTGACCCACGATTTTCTCTAAATCGCCAACGGCGTAATCAAGAAGCTTTTTATCGCTAATAGCCTCTCCCACACCCATATTTAGCGTAATCTTGGTAATGCACGGAACTTGCATCGCACTCTGATAACTAAACTGATCCTTAAGCTGCGCAAGTATTTCTCTACGATAAAGCTCCTCAAGCCTCGGCATTACTCTTTCCCTAATCATACGTCGATTACCTCACCGGTAGACTTGAAATAGCGCACCTTACGACCATCTTCCAGAAATCTGAATCCCACACGATCATCCTTCGCGATTGCAGGATTATAGAGAGCAACGTTAGAAATCTGTATCGGCATTTCTTTATCCACGATTGCGCCGGATATCCCTCTCTGAAAATTTGGTTTTACATGCTTTTTAGCCAGATTCACCCCTTCAACGAGCAAGCGATCATCCGAAAATACCCGCAAAACCGTCCCCCGCTTTTTGCGATCTTTGCCAGTGAGTACAATAACATCATCACCTTTGCGAATCTTGCGCATGGCTGGTGCTCCATTTACTAATCGACCGCATTCAAACCTTTACGTAAAGCATCCAACTGGTGTGTCTTGAAAACAAAATCTGGAAACCATCGTTGCTATCACGATATGCCAAAATCACAACACCTCTGGGGCCAACGATATAATCCTCATAAACCGTTCCGTTCTAAGCTCCCGTGTAACGGGGCCAAAAATCCGAGTACCGATAGGCTGAAACTGATTATTGAGCAGTACGGCCGCATTCTTGTCAAATCGAATCAACGAGCCATCCGGACGTCTCACACCTTTACGCGTACGTACCACTACTGCGTGGTATAACTCCCCTTTTTTAACTTTACCTCGGGGAATCGCTTCCTTCACGGCCACTCGAATAATATCACCAATGTGTGCATAGCGACGGCGCGAACCACCGAGCACCTTAACACACATTAAACGCCGTGCACCGCTATTGTCTGCTGCATCCAGCATGGATTGCATCTGAATCATGTATGCTCTCCACGGACTTCCTCTATCATTTCATTTACCACAGAAAACCCGAAACCAATCAGAAACATGCGCATCATCGCGCTTTAACAATGACTTCTTGCAAACGCCAAGCCTTTGTTTTCGATATCGGACGACATTGCATGATGCCCACCATATCCCCCTCCTGGCAGATATTCGTTTCATCGTGGACATGAAGCTTGGTTGAACGCCGAATATATTTTTTATATAACGGATGTTTAACCTTTCGCTCTACCAGAACGGTAACGCTCTTATCCATCTTGTCGCTGATAACTCGACCCACAAGAATCCGCGGCATTTTTTCCTTACTGTTCATACCGTATTGGTCCGCTGCCGTTCGTTAATAATAGTCTTTATACGTGCAATATCCTGCCGGATAGCTTTAAATCGACTGTACCTTACTGGTTGGCTAGAACCCATTTGCATCCGTAAGTTGAACGCCTCACGACCAAGCTCCAGGAATTCTGTATCCAGCTCCTTTTCAGTCCTTTTTCGTAGCTCTACTGCTTTCATCCGATTAACGCTCGCGTTTGGAACACGGTCTGTACTGGTAACTTTGCGGCTGCACGCCTAAATGCCTCGCGCGCTATAGCCTCATCTACACCCTGCATTTCATATAACATACGCCCAGGCTGTATCAATGCCACCCAATACTCAATGTTACCTTTACCCTTTCCTTGCCGAACTTCCAGTGGTTTTTTTGTAATTGGTTTGTCCGGAAAAATCCGAATCCATACCTTCGCACCCCGTTTTACATGCCGAGTAAGAGCACGACGCGCAGCTTCAATCTGGCGGGAGGTAATACGCCCCCTTGTGGTTGCCTTTAGCCCGTATTCACCGAAACTAACTTGATTACCAGAATTGGCAAGCCCACGATTTCGACCTTTTTGCTGCTTTCGGTATTTAGTTCGCTTGGGTTGAAGCATAGCTAACCTTTTTGTTACAAAAATCCAAAGAAATATTTCAACATCTTGTAGAAAAATCTATCTTTTTAATTCCATTCATAAAAATCATTCAACCGCTAACAGCAGCATCTCGACTTATTTGCTCGGCTTTGTCGAAGATTTCTCCCTTGAAAATCCAAACTTTTATTCCAATTATACCGTAAGTAGTCCGCGCTTCCGCGAAACCGTAATCAATATCCGCTCGTAGCGTATGCAGCGGGACGCGCCCTTCACGATACCACTCAGAACGTGCGATTTCCGCACCGCTTAAACGCCCTGATACATTTATCTTAATGCCCTTGGCACCCAGCCTCATAGCATTACCGACTGCACGTTTCATGGCGCGACGAAACATAATCCTTCTGACCAACTGATTTGATACGCTCTCTGCCACAAGATACGCATCCAGCTCCGGTTTACGAATCTCTTCCACACCAATATGAACAGGCACTCCCATCATGGAAGAAACGGTGTGTCGCAACGATTCAATATCTTGGCCTTTTTTGCCAATGACAATACCTGGCCTGGCAGTATGGATTACAATTCGCGCATTCTTCGCCGGACGCCAGATATCGATTCTGCTAACCGACGCATGAGCAAGCTTTTTTTGCAAAAATCCCCGAACAGCAAGATCTGTGTTCAAATTGTCCGCGTAAGCCTTACCCTCTGCATACCACACAGACGTCCAATTTTTAATTATTCCTAAACGAATACCGGTTGGATGAACTTTTTGGCCCATATTATTGTATCTCAGGCTATTCTATCTGGAGCACTGTTTTTTTATTAATATTCAGACACTGTTATGGAAACATGGCTTGTACGTTTGAGCACCCGACTTGCCCTGCCCCTGGCACGCGCCTGAATCCGTTTATAGGTCGGCCCTTCATCAATACAGATCGCACCCACACGAAGCCTGTCAATATCCACACCTTCATTATGTTCCGCATTCGCAATCGCAGAGTTCAATCCCTTTTTGATAATTTTTGATGCCTTTTTCTTACTAAGTATAAGCAAATCTATAGCCTGCTCTACAGGTAACCCTCTGATTTGATCGGCAACCAGTCTCGCTTTCTGCGACGAAATCCTAGCAAATTTGAGTTTCGCTGTTACATCCATTGGTAATCCGCTCTATTTCTTTGCCTTCCGATCCCCGGAATGGCCTCTAAACGTACGAGTCGGTGAAAATTCCCCGAGTTTATGGCCAACCATATTCTCTGTGATAAGAATCGGAATGTGCTGACGCCCGTTATGCACTGCGATAGTAAAACCAACCATATTGGGTATAACCATAGAACGCCGCGACCATGTTTTGATAGGTCGCTTGGCTCCTGACGCCTTCGCCTCGACAATCTTCTTAACCAAATGGTGATCCACAAAAGGACCTTTCTTTATCGAACGCGGCACCCGTTACTCCCCCCTAATCGCATTAGCGCTTTTTACTCACACGCACAATCAAGTGATCACTGCGCTTGTTGTGTCGTGTCTTATGGCCTTTGGTTGGTACTCCCCAAGGAGTTACCGGGTGACGTCCACCTGAACTCTTCCCTTCACCGCCACCATGCGGATGATCTACGGGATTCATAGCGACACCACGCACTGTTGGTCTTATTCCACGCCACCTAGTCGCGCCCGCTTTACCTAATTTACGCAAGCCGTGCTCGGCATTACCAACTTCCCCCACCGTAGCCCTACACTCGACTGGGACTTTTCGTAACTCCCCTGAGCGAAGCCTTAGTGTGGCAAGACCAGATTCTCGAGCAATTAGCTGCACTGCTGCCCCGGCACTGCGAGCAATCTGTGCTCCCTTGCCAGGTTTTAATTCAACGCAATGTACCGTCGTTCCTACTGGAATACTACGAAGTGGCAACGCATGACCACTCTTGATCGGCACATCAACTCCCGACAAAAGCGCATCGCCAATTTTAAGCCCCTTCGGCGCAATGATATACCGGCGTTCTCCGTCGGCATATACCAGCAGGGCGATATGCGCACTCCGACCCGGATCGTACTCTATTCTCTCAACACGTCCAGATATCCCGTCTTTATTACGCCTGAAATCAACAATCCGATAGCGCTGCTTATGTCCACCACCACGATGTCGAGTCGTAATCCGACCTTTATTGTTTCGCCCGCCACTCTTTACCTTTTTTCCAACCAAAGGGCTATGGGGCTCACCTTTGTAAAGCCCCGGCGTTACTACCTTTACTACTCCCCGTCTACCGGGAGAGGTTGGTTTCGTTTTTACCAATGGCATAGCTTCAAAAATCCCTCAAAGCGCCGATGTAATATTCAAAAAATCAATATCATTGTCAGGAGCCAGCGTTACATATGCTTTTTTCCATTTCGATCGATGACCAAAACGCCCTCTCCCAATACCCCTTAGGGGTTTCCTTTTTCCTTTTACGTTGAGGATACAAACCTTTTTTACCTCAACGCCAAACATACCCTCAACAGCCTTCTTAACTTCCAGCTTATTTGCATCTTCGGCTACGCGAAACACTATCTGACGGTGCTCATTTGCTACCCGCGTAGACTTTTCAGACATATGCGGGAAACGCAACACCGCCATCATACGCTCCTGCTTCATCGCAACCTCTCTTCTAGTTTCCGCAACCCAGACACAGTAATTAATATCTTTTCGTATTCGATAAGACTAACAGGGTCAAGTTTACCGACATCTAAAGCATGAGCCCATTCGAGATTACGCACGGAAAGTCGAAGATTATCGTCCTGCTGCTCAGTTACGACCAGCACATTCGTTAAACCAAGGCGACGCAATCGGTTCGCTATCTCACGTGTCTTTGCAGTCAACACACTGAAATCAGATACCACCATCAAGCATCCCTGGCGAGCAATCTCTGAGATCATTGAGCGAAACGCTACTCGATACATTTTCTTATTGAGTTTTTGCTCATAATTTACCGGTCGGGCCGCGAATGTGACTCCCCCTCCTCGCCATAACGGATTTCGAGTGCTTCCTGCTCGCGCGCGACCAGTTCCTTTCTGTCGGTGTGGTTTTGCTCCTCCACCTCGGACATCCGATCGATTTTTCTGAGCCCGTGTTCCGCTCCGCGCCCCAGCAAGATATGAGGTAACAACTTGGTGTATCAAGGCTTCGTTAAAATCGGTTGCAAAAACCTCATCTGGAACAGCAATACTTTGCCCTTCACTATTACCTGTCTCTATCGTCGTCTCGGATAAGTCCTCCGTGAAAACGGTAAGCTCCATCACTCACTCTCCTTACGGCTCGTCTTACAGGTAGCGTTAAGAACCACATTACCACCCTTTGGTCCTGGCACAGCTCCCTTCACTAGAACAAGCTGCCGCGCCTTATCCACTCGAACCACCTCTAGGTTCTGTACCGTTCGCTGCACATTACCCATATGCCCAGCCATGCGTTTCCCCTTGAAGACTCGCCCTGGAGTTTGGTTTTGACCAATTGAGCCAGGTGCCCGATGCGATAAAGAGTTGCCATGGGATGCGTCTTGGGTACGGAAGTTATGACGCTTCACGACGCCAGCATATCCCTTACCGATAGAGATACCTCTCGCATCTACTTTTTGCCCTGGCTGAAAAATATCAAGTGTAATTTCCTGCCCGACGGCAAGATTCTCGCCCTCTCCATCACGCAAGGGAAATTCCCATAACCCCAAACCTGCCTCGACACCAGCCTTGGCAAAATGGCCAGCTTCCGCTCTCGTAATGCGATTGGCCCGCCGCGAACCCATGGTTATCTGGATTGCAGGATAACCATCTATTTCCCTACTTTTTACCTGAACAATCCTGTTTGGTTCTACATGGATTACCGTGACGGGAACAGAAGTACCCTCTTCGGTAAACACCCGTGTCATTCCACATTTACGACCGATCAATCCAATTGACATTTCTGTCTTGCCCTTATACCTTAAACCACTTGCGTGTTTAACCGCCCAGCTAGTAATAACCTACCGTGCTTCATGAAACTTTCAATTGCACATCCACACCAGCCGCCAAATCAAGCTTCATCAACGCATCAACCGTTTTGTCGGTCGGATCAAGAATATCCATCAACCGTTTGTGAGTGCGAATCTCATATTGATCTCGCGCGTCTTTATTAACGTGGGGAGAAATCAATACCGTAAATCGCTCTTTTCTGGTCGGCAACGGAATTGGCCCACGGATCTGAGCCCCCGTCCGCTTGGCCGTTTCGACGATTTCCTGAGCCGACTGATCGATCAGCCGATGATCAAAAGCTTTTAACCGAATACGTATGCGTTGATTTTCCATCCATCTCACCAAGTGTTTCTTTGAATATTAACGCCGTCCCTAATCATTATCGAAACCGCTACCGTATCTAAAAACTCAGAGTTTACTCGATGATCTTTGCCACAACACCGGCGCCCACGGTTCGTCCGCCTTCGCGCACCGCAAACCGCAAACCCTCTTCCATGGCAATGGGCATGATCAGACTTACCTTCATTTTTATGTTATCGCCG